>JBAYHX010000110.1:0-8912 GCA_041665965.1 Candidatus Latescibacterota bacterium | reverse complement strand
GTGGACATCCCGTAAATCTTCACTTAAAGATCATTAAAAAGGGTAGTCTCCCGCAACCGCAGTAGACCTCTTTATGATTGACAGCAGTATCTTTATCGATTATTTCACAGTAAAACAGAATCTTGATCGATGGATGAACATGTGCGGGTTACAGTATCATCAAAATACCAGGTTATCATACCTCTTAAAATCAGAACGGCTCTCAATACCCATCCAGGAGATAAGCTTGATATAGTTCCCTATAAAAACCGTCTCGTGCTTATTCCTTTACGAAACATCAAGGATATGCGGTGCTTTTTAAAAGGGATGGAAACAACCATTGAAAGGGATGACGACAGGATGGTGTGAAGTTTATTGAGAAAAAAGCTGATGTTTTCAAAATTGTTGTGCATAAAAAAGCCGCCTCAGGCATCATCCTTCAGCGGCTTTTTCGTTTTGAGACAGAGGGCGACTACTTTTTGGGCGCCAGTTTCAACAACTCCTCTTTATTCAGCACCACAAACTCCACTCTCCGGTTCAGCTTACGGTCTTCCGCGGTGACATTGGGAGCGATGGGTTTGTCCGGGCCGTAACCGACAACGGAGAAATTCTCTCTTTTCAGCTCAGGCTCATGTTTGAGAATGTATTCAAGAACTGCCTTTGCTCTGGCCTGTGAGAGAGAAAGATTCTTCTCACGGCTTCCGGAATTGTCGGTGTGTCCCTGAATCTCGATTTTCAGCATGGGATATTTTTTCAGAAGCTCGGACACTCCGTTCAGCGCATCGTACGATTCCACGGTGAGAGCAGCTTTCCCCAGCTCGAAATATACCTTGTTCAGACGGATGAATCCTTCCTGCACCAAGATTTTTTCCTGCTCCTTCATTGCCCTCCCGAACATGTCAACCGGAACACCCATCGGTGAGTTTGGCTCAAGGTCAAGGCCATCGGGAACGCCGTCGCCGTCGGTGTCACGTGACACCCCGAAACGGTCTACCGTTGCGCCTGTAGGGGTATTTGGTTCACGGTCGACGCCGTCCGGAACACCGTCCTTGTCGCTGTCCATGCTTACCCCGTTTTTATCCACCAGAGCGCCTTTCAGTGTGTTCGGCTCTTTATCAAGGCCGTCCGGAACACCGTCGCCGTCGCTGTCGACACCGACTCCATATTGATCGACAATCGCGCCTCTGGGTGTATTCGCCTCGTTATCAATCCCGTCAAAAACACCGTCGTTGTCGGAGTCTATTCCCACACCAAACCGGTCGACACGAGCGCCTTTCGGTGTATTTTTCTGCTTGTCTATTGCATCGGGAATGCCGTCTTTATCAGTATCGAGAGCCACTCCCCACTGATCGACCGGATATCCCCCGGGTGTATTCGGTTCACGGTCTTTTTTGTTATTTACCCCATCTTTATCGGAATCTAAAAGTGAGAGCGCAACTCCGCTGTATGTTATTCCCGCGGCAATCTGGAACTGTTCTTTCGGGTCAACCTGATCGGCGATGTTGATTATCCCGCCAACACTCAGTGAAACTGCGCTGGAAACCTTCCATGACACCGATGGAGTAATCACGAAATAATCCTGTGTGTATTCCAGATCCAGTTTGTTTTTATCCAGGTTCAGCGGATTGCCAAGATAATTATAGTTTCCGCTGTTCGGCGTTCCATTCTGGTATCGGTCAAGGTGGCTCAAAGCCTGGAAGACAGTCTGCGGGCTGATATTATCGAATGTTCGGTTGTTTACCTCGATGCCGAACATCAGGTTTTTTGTCGGATGGATGTCAAAACCGAGTGCACCGACATACTGGTCTCCATACACTTTTGACCCGGAGAGAACATATCCCTGCTCAAGATGGAGACTCACCGATTTCCCGAGGTCGAATGTTTCAAGAAGCGAAGCCTCGATGTCAGTTCCCTTGCGGGTCCAGCGGTAATCAAGGCCGTCTATCTGTTGTTGAGATGTATCGAAAAACGCTCCGAGCTTGGTCGCTACCTGGACAGGGCAGTTCATGTCGAAGGGGAAACGGATTTTAAATCCCAGCCGGGCGGTACCTATCCCTGATTCAGGTTTGCCGTAAAGCAAGTTGTTATTGTATGGACGGGCGTCATGGAAATAATACGCAGCAGCGGTCAAATCCACCTCATCGGTGAGACCTATGGTCACCGGCAGGCCGATAATGGTTGTGTAATTGGTACTCTTGTTGGTTTGCAAGCCAACGGTAGTCCAGCTGACCGGATACTCCCTTTGCATTGCGAGGGCATTAAGACCGATGACATAAGCGCCCTTGCCGAATGTCCGTGCGGACTGCATAGAAAAAAGCCCCCGTCCTCCCTCCATGGACTGGGAGTATCCCATGTTGTTTGATTCCGCTAACGTATTGGAAACCATGGAAAAAGAAAAAACGAAAGTGTTGAGAAACACTCCGATACCAAGCCGCAAAAGCTTTGTCTTGTTCATGGTTCTTCCCCCTCGGATTTTTTTAATTCACCAGTCGTTTCTCTGCCTGATTTATCCCCTGTATGATATGATACCTTTCCGGCTTATCCTTAAGCGGTGCATGGCACAGTTGCCCTATATTACAACCTGATGATTTTCCCCTCTCTTTCGTAAATGTGAGGGGAAAACAGGAACCTCATTTTTTATAGCGGCTCTCCATATCCTATTATTGTTACATTTGCCCGTGGAGTGAAACCTGCCTGACCGGTACAGGAGAATATAACCTTGTTTTTTCCCGAAACGAGAACCGGAGCCGCTCCCTGTGGTTTCACCGTTGCAATGAGCGCGCCGTCCGACCCGTATAATTTGCAGTCGTCCAGTGAGAAATACTCGATATAGCTTCCGGAAGTCATCTCGACCGGAAAGACGATTTTCTTTCCGCCGACAGTGATCGATGGGTTCCGAAGAGTTGTTTTCACCATGGGGAGCGCTTTGATCGGGCTTACGATACAGCGGATATCTTTCCCGGCGGGGACATTATTCATCAAAAGGCTGAATGATTCGATCCTGCTGAAGTCTATGGCCCGTTGGTAGACATTGCCAAACCATGTATTCTCATTCCAGGCATAATCGAAATAGCGGCTGGACTCAGTCTCTACCAGTTCACAATAGCGCCAGCCCGTAAAATCTATGTCAAGATAACGGTCAGCCACAGCGCCGGAGGAAACAGAAAACGGGCTGTCCAGCCTGAAATTGAGAATTTCTCCCTGTCCGTCGCCGTATACCCATACCCCAAAGGCTTTATTTTTAGAGAGATTGAGTATCGGCTGAAACTTCTTACCTAATCGTGCCCATGAAGCATTCCGAGGAGTTTTCCCACTGCTTTTGATAGAGAGAACACCGCTGGCTCCGCCCGATTTTACCTGTTCGGTAGTAGTTTTGAAATCGAAGATGAGACCATTGGCTGCCTTACGTTCCTGCCCGAATACATCCGGTTTGGTAAAATCGACGATTGTTATCCCATTAGGGGAGTCGTATGGAGCCGCTGACATAAGAGCCTCGATACGCAGTTTCACCGGCTGGCTGCCGAAAGAATTTTCTGTCTGCCAGGAACTGCTTGGATGTTTCACACCTTCTACCTTATGAACGTTATAAAAGGCTGGCTTGAACCTGTCACGGCCTTGAGAATCAGTGAAGAGAGTGAATTCTTTCCCCGGCTGACGGAGCTGTGCTTTTACCGATTCATCGATGGTATGTGCATGGCGGATATCCTCGTATTTTTTCATGAGTGCCAAAGACCGCTGAAATGTGGGTTTGCTGAAACTGCTTCGGTTGAATGACTGCAGGGAGTAACCGGCGTCATACCCGATCAGCTTGCAGCCCAGGTATTCGGTGTCGTCGGAAAAAGTCCGGTCGACCTGGGGCGGGTCGAATACCTGGAAATTCCACCATCCTACCTGAAGAGGCAGGAGAAGCCCCTTGTTGACTGAGGAGATATGCATGTCAAGATACCGTTTATGGCCACGGATCTGATAGTCCCATGCCTGCCACCGTGGGCGGAATTGCCACCAATGGGGGGTCATGTCGCTCATTTCCATTCCAACCGGTTTTTTCAGGTTTTTGGCGATTTCGAAAATGAATTTATCGGCATAATACCAGCTGTCCGGTCCACCCCGGAGAATTGATGCTCCGTCGATAGCGTCAATGTAGATCCCATCAAAATTACATTTATTAACAATATCAGCATGATTTTTAGCAATCTCGGCGAACAGGGGCGTATCGACATCAGGAACGAAAAGGCCCCAGGTTTCTTTCAGATGGCGGGCTTTCGCGCCCTGAGGATGAGGAGCAGCCTGGGTATCGAAAGCTCCTCTCCTGCAGCCGGTGAATTTGTACGGCGATTCCTGAGTTACTCCGTCGAAAGTGACCAGTTCATCCCCGATATGAAGCACCACACTGTTGTACACAGAAAAACCGGTGATTGTGGTTATACCTTTGGTTGACTCATTTACCTGAATTTCAGTTGCGTCTTTGGAAATCGGCGCAGAAAGAGTCAATGTCCTGAACGAATCGAGATACGGACTGGGGACGGGTGTCACATATTTGGAATGCTTATCGATGAAGAAAGAATAGGTGTGGAAAATGGAAGCTATTCCCGCCTCATGAAGTTTTGCAACAATATCTTTAAAGGTATCCCATCCTTGAGGAAACTTTTCTTTATTGAGCTCAAAATCACCGAATCTGAAAAAATCAGCGGCTCCACCGTGATTTTCAATCTGGTTGAACCCTCCGGATTTGGCCTTTTTAATCCAGTCATCAACTGTGGCTTCGGTCAGGTCTCCAATATTGAAAAGATAAGAACCGTGACTATACGGTGAATCCTGCGCCCAGGGGCCTGCGATGGTGGAATAAGGCATATCTCCTGCCTCGGCGGTCAGTACCTCACGAAGGGTAGGCAGAATATCAGCCTGGGGAACTCCGATGAGAGCAATTTTCGCACCGTTCAGACCGAATTTCTGGTAACAGGACACCCGGAGGTAGGTCTGAAGAGCAGGGAGCTGATCCACACGGGTAAACAGGTTCAATGAGAAGGCGCAGGCTGCAAAAGGATCAGAAGGCATTCCTTTCAACGTGAGAGGAACGTTTATAAAAACGAGCGATTCACTCTCGCCGCCTTTTACTGATTCGACCTCAAGGAGGATGTACTTATTTTTTACAGTGTTTTTCAAAGTAGCAGTGATTTCAGTTCCGGCAAACCCCAGCGATATTCTGTCTCCATCCGCTGAAACTTTCGAGACATCGAAAGATTTGCCATCTTTTTTCACCTGGGCGCAAAAAGATGGTTTCGCATGGTCGCAGTAATCCTTCCCCGATTTTTTATCAATGAAGGAAAGATTTTTACCGTCAGCACCAATTTCATACTTAAAACTGTCGCTTTCCAGAGTAACTGCCTTCGCCTGAGCGAAAACAGACATCTGAAAGGGCAGAAATAGAAACATGAAAAGCGGGAAGAGCTTGCGCATGATACTTCCTCGATACATTAGGTTCGTTTCCGGCAATGAGGAAATGAATTGGAATTTATCCTCTTTTTTCATCCACCCTTTCTTTTTCTGCCTGATTAATTTCAATTTTAACATACTGCGTACTCCCCGCAATCCTTTTCCCCAATGAGGACAGTGAGAATTCCGGAAGTTTTCCCCTCACCTTCGGAAAGATGAGGGGAAAACAGGGACATCTCTTTTATAGCGGCTCGCCATATCCGATTACTGTTACATTCGCCCGTGGAATGAAACCTGCCTGACCGGTGCAGGAGAATGTAACCTTGTTCTTTCCCGGAACAAGAACAGGCGCTGAACCCTGCGGTTTCACACTGGAAATAAATTCTCCGTTCGGCCCGTATAATTTGCAGTCGTCTTGTGAGAAATATTCGATGTAGCTTCCGGAAGTCATCTCGACAGGAAAGACGATTTTCTTTCCGCCGATGATAACCGAGGGGTTGCGGAGAGTCGTTTTCACCATGGGAAGAGCTTTGATCGGGCTTACGATACAGCGCACATCTTTCCCTGCGGGGACATTGTTCATCCAAAGCCCGAACGACTCGACCTTGCCGAAGTCTATGGTCTCACGGTAGATGTTATACCCCCCTTTACCATCATTCCACGAATAATCGTCCCAGCGGCTGGATTCAGTTTCAACCAACTCACAGTAGCGCCAGCCGGTGAAATCGATAGTAAGATACCGATCGCATAAAGCGCCATACGAAATATAATTCGGGCTGTCAAGCCTGAATCCGAGGATTTCACCCAGCCCGTCGCCGTATACCCATACGCCAAAGGCCTGATTTTTGGAGAGATCGAGTATCGGCTGGAAATTCTTGTCGAGCCGTGTCCACGAAGCATTTTGATTTGTTTTCCCGCTGCTTTGAACGGAGAGAACGCCGCTGGCTCCGCCTGATTTTACCTGTTCGGTAGTAGTTTTGAAATCGAAGGTGAGACCATTGGCTGCTTTACGTTCCTGACCGAAGACATCAGGTTTGGTAAAATCGGCGATGGTCACCGCATCCCTGGAGTCGTATGGGGCCACTGACATAAGAACCTCGATACGCAGTTTCACGGGCTGGCTGCCGAAAGAATTTTCTGTCTGCCAGGAGCTGCTTGGATGCTTTATTCCCTCTACCTTATGGACGTTGTAAAATGCCGGCTTGAACCTGTCGCGTCCCTGAGAATCGGTAAAAAGAGTAAATTCCTTCCCCAGCTGGCGGAGTTGTGCTTTTATCGGTTCCCCAATGACATTGGAATTCCGGAGGTCCTGGTATTTCTTCAGGATGGCTATGGATTTCTGATATGAAGGAATGCTGGCAAGGCTCTTCCGGTCGATTGCGCCGGTAAGAGATATACCGGCATCATATCCTAAAAGCTTGCAGGCCAGGTATTCGGTGACATCCGGAAAAGAAGGATCGATCTGGGGCGGATCGAACACCTGGAAATTCCACCATCCGAAGTGAAGAGGCAAAAGAAGGCCGCCGCTGACCGAGGAGGCGTGGGTGTCAAGAAACCGCTTTTGTCCGCGGTTCGGATAGTCCCATGCCTGCCACCGTGCACGGAACTGCCAGCAATGATGCCACATGGCGCTCATTTCCATCCCTACCGGTTTTTTCAGGTTTTTGGCGATTTCGAAAATGAATTTGTCGCCATAATACCAGCAGTCCGGCCCACCACGAAGAATTGAGCAGCCGTCAATAGCGTCAAGGTAGATGCCATCGAAACCGACTTCATTAATAACATCCGCATGGTTTTTAGCAATCTCGGCGAACAGAGGTGTATCGACATCCGGAACAAAAAGGCCGAAACATTCTTTCAGATGGCGGGCTTTTGCTCCCTGGTCGTGAGCAGCGGCTTTTGTATCGAAAGCTCCACGCTTGCAGCCGGTGAATTTGTACGGCGGTTCCTGAGTTACACCGTCGAATGTGACCAGTTCATCTCCGATATGAAGCACCACACTGTTATGCACAAAAAACCCGGTGATAGTATTCATCCCTTTGGTCGACTCATTCACCGGAATTTCAGTGGCGTCTGCGGAAATCGGCGCAGCCAGAGTCAATGTCCTGAACGAATCGAGATACGGGCTGGGTACAGGCGTCGCATATTTGGAATGCTTATCGATAAAGAAAGAATATGTATGGAAAATCGAACCTATTCCGGCCTTATGAAGTTTTGCAACGATTTCCTTATAGGTATCCCACCCATTGGGGAATTTTTCTTTATTGAGTTCGAAACTGCCGAACTTGAAAAGGCCGGGGCCTCCTCCATGATTATCGATCTGGTTGAAACCGCCCGATTGCGCCATTTTGATCCAGTCATCGACTGTCGCCTCGGTCAGGTCTCCGAAATTGAAAAGATAGTTGCCATGATTATAGGGAATATCCTGTGCAAAGGGGCCTGCAACAGTCGAATAGGGCATGTCGCCTGCCTCTTTTGAAAGAACCTCACGGAATGTTGCAAGAATATCCTCAGTGGGAGCTCCGACAATGGCAATTTTAGCACCCTTGATGCCGAATTTTTTTTCACATGCCGCCCAAAGATGGGTCTGCATTGCAGGAAGCTGTTCCACATGCGTGAACAGGTTCAAAGAAAACGAGCAGGCGCCAAAGGGTTCGGTCGGTTTTCCTATCAAATTGAGAGGAACATTCAGGAATGTGAGCGATTCAATATCGCCGCCATTAACTAATTCAACTTCGAGAAGGATATATTTGCTTTTTACTGTGCTTAGG
This sequence comes from Candidatus Latescibacterota bacterium, assembly GCA_041665965.1. Taxonomy (GTDB): domain Bacteria; phylum Latescibacterota; class Latescibacteria; order Latescibacterales; family Latescibacteraceae; genus JAUYCD01. The sequence continues at coordinate 729 of JBAYHX010000110.1, read as the reverse complement.
AGCGAGACACCAATTCCCGACCCCGCAAACTCCAAAAAGATCTTCCCCCCATTTGTTGTCACTTTGGTAACATCGTATGATTTGTCATCTTTTCTTATCTGGGCGCATAATAAGGGGTTCTGATGGTTAAGGTAATCTTTTCCCGATTTTTTGTCGATAAAGGAAAGATTTTTGCCATCAGCACCAATTTCATACTTGAAATTGTCGCATTCCAGTGTCACTTGCGCGAATGCGGACACCTGAAAGGACAGAAACAGAAACATAAAAAGCGGGAACAGCTTGCGCATGATGCCTCCTCCGAAACAAATAGTTTGAGTGTAGTAAGGATAAAGTAGATCGAATAGTTATTTTTTTCAAAGTATACGCTACTTAATGTTGGTAAACACTATTCCCCTAGTGCAACCTCACTAATATTAATCATGGTTGATTTGAATGCAATGAATATGATTACATCTATCCGCCCTTGTCTTCTATCACAATCAGGCGGGAAAATTTTGTTTAAAACACCCTTTGCATAAACCCTTCTCCCATGACTGACGGAAATGGGAGAAGGGACAGGGATGAGGGTTCATTTCTCAAGAAAATTCAGGAAAAGCTTTTTGGCGACCGCCGACTGGGGGCGGTCCGATTCCAGCTCCGGCAGAACGGAAAGGGTGCTGAGGATTATCTGGCCGTCACCGAACGGAATCTTCGAGACTGCAGTCAGAATATCCTTGCGGTTCTGGGCTG
>JBAYHX010000109.1:0-8956 GCA_041665965.1 Candidatus Latescibacterota bacterium | reverse complement strand
CCTCCGTTCAAAAACACAACTACCGGTTTTGAACGCATCATGTCGATATCCAGATTTTTTACAATATCCTGGCTAAGTGCATCGCGAATCAGCGAACCCTGAAGATCGTTCCCGCCATTCCGAAGAATTACGGACTTAAATTTCTTGATAGGCAGGTCCGGGTAAAACTGATAGTCGATAGAATTATCCCCATATTTACCTCTTGCCATGACAGCCAGAGATTTTCGAGGCTGATCGCGGGTGCTTCGCCCGTTGAGTCGTATGCCTACATCCTGGCTGAATTCAAGTGTCCCGTCCGGCTCGAAATACTCAATATGGCAGGGACGTTCCATATCACGCATGTAATTGTTTTGCCCGGTTACCGTTCCCTTGGTATAAATTCCGATAACGCCGTCGTAGAGATTGGCCGGCGCTGTAGAAAGGGATACCACCGGCAGGGTTGTATGATATCCGACCATATATGTACGCACCTCGACCGGACTGCTCAATATGCCGTGCTTAAAGGCTCGTGCCTTTAGAACCCTGGATGAGGAGATAGTCAACGGCGTTGAATAGAGCAGGGAAGTGACAGTCGGGTCACCACCGTCAAGAGTATACCGAATCTCTGCTTCAGGCGATAGAGCACTTAAGGAAACTGTCGGGCCAGTCGTATAGAATCCGCCGGGTTGAGATACTGTGACAGTATCCAAAAATCCCGGGAATGATTCTGTGTCATTACTCTTCCTGGGTGTGGGATTGAAAAATACCACCCAGGAATTTGTCCCGTCGGGTTTTCTTCCAAAAGAAAAATCCACCGGTATGGTTTTAAATTCCATTTCATCAGCGATGGAGTTGTCCGGTTTTGTCAGTACTACAGTTCCGCTTTTCGCACCGAGTTTGAAATTTGTGTGAGGCAGAAATACACCGCCCGAATCAGCAGCGCTATCACTTGACATAGCCGGTTTTCGGTCTTTCCCCGATGCAAACACGAGAAAATATCCCTTTGAGAATATTGTATAATCAGGGAATACCCATTTGAATGGTTCCGCAGGATCGTCGCTCAACCCATATCCTTCAAGATCGAGTGTAGTATCACCGGGATTATAGAGTTCTATCCAGCCGGGATAGTCGCCATCATACTGGGCTATTCCGAAAGGCTCAAGGCCGAGGAGATAATCGCACCAGCTTCCGAGACAGTTGTAATCACTTGTGTTATATTCATCCATAATGCTGGTTATGTTCGATGTCATAACCTCATTGATGAGCGGATAACCTTCATTCTGAGAATGGGAAGTCTGTGGGATCAGGATGACTGAAACAACTGCGAGAACAATGAACATCACAAAGATATCCCGCTTCATGGACACTATCCCCGGAATTTATCAGACAGATACTTCAATGTTTGTGAAATGTAGTAAATTCGCTTGATATAAGATGAATATCAAGTATGTAAAACTATAAAAAGATAATATCGTTTTCGGTGTGAAAAAGCAAATGGTTAATCCCGAATGAAGTGATTAAAATATTACCCTTACATTCGAGCCAATTACAAAAGTTGTTTTACTATTGGAAAATGTGATATTTTTACTTAAGCTCCCTAACCCTCTGTCCGTTTCTGCTTCGCGGGAACGATGAAACCGTTTACCCCCGTTACGGGGGCAAGGGAAGTCGATGCTTCACAGTTCTTGCTTCTTCGCAGGCACGATTAAGATGTGTCCTGCCCTCATCTGGGGGAAGGATGTCCGTAGGACAGGAAGGGGGCTGCTTCTAAAATACGGACTTTTGCAATTAAAGGAATTATTCACATCTTCCTGCAGGGTAGTTCACTTAAAATCGTTTGATGTCAGTTTGAGAATATTTCAATCATTCAAAAAAAAGGACCGAGAAATTTATTCCAGGTCCTTGTTTTTCATATGGTGCCCCCAGCAGGACTTGAACCTGCGGCCTGCGGTTTAGGAAACCGTCGCTCTATCCACCTGAGCTATGGGGGCTGAAGAAACTTTTAATGTGTAAAAATAACTCCAAATCAAGTCAAAGTCAATAAACCCTTGTCGGTAACTTCAGCAGATGGGCTATTTTTTTACCGTGTCAATCAGCTTCCAGGTTATTTTTCCGCTGTCGGAAACAGTATATGCAAATAGCTGCTGAGCCTTTGCGCTTCCGTTGTCCCAGACAGTATATACCCATTTGGAATTAAGAACATACATTCGTACATCCTTGTAAAAAGAAGGTCTTGCGCCGAAAATTCCGATGAAAGGCATAAGATCCTCCCGGCCTCCCAGATCATTGACAATATCTTCGACCGGATTTCTGAGACCTTTTTTCTTTAAAATTTCAATTTCTTCACCGTTGAGTCCCGGCTGGCTTCTGATTATATCATCGATACGAGCACGAAGGATTATAACCTCATGTTTGATCTTTTCACTTTCCTGCTGAAGCTGCTCATCTTCGTGAAAATCGGCTTTAATAGCTTTTCCCGAACATCCGTAAAGAAGAAATACTATGCCGGCACATAAAGACAATTTTTTAAACAGCTTTAGAAATAGTGACAAGTTTGTTTCTTTAATGTGTGCTTTCATGAAAAATATCCTTTTAAATCCATAGGTTATGAAAACGGATTCTCATGTTTGCCATGCTATTACCATGCTTTTTACTCTATTTATCCAAACCGGCCATCACAGATCGAACATTATATTTTATTCTTCATATTTAATTCTTCATCCTTCGTATTTCATTTTTTTATCTATCCCTCGAAATGCATACGACTCAATGTTGCATAAAGCCCGTTCATTTTTAATAGTTCAGCATGTGATCCCGTTTCACAGATTTTGCCTCTTGCAAGGACATAAATACGGTCAACATTCCTTATTGTTGAGAGACGGTGGGCAATCACGATTGAAGTACGATTTTCCATGAGCACCGGAACAGCTTTCTGGAGAAGACTTTCAGTAAATGTATCCACACTGGCGGTTGCCTCGTCCAGCACAAGTATCTCACGGTCTGCGGCAAGAGCACGGGCGAAACTGACAAGTTGGCGCTGACCTTGCGAAAGGCGAGAACCCCGCTCCATAACCTCAGTATCCAGACCCTTTTCGAGACTTTCGAAGAAATGATCAGACCCCATGCGCGAAAGTACCTGATGAATATGGTCATGGGAACATGAATCACTGTAAAGACAGATATTTTCCGCTACTGTACGATTGAAAAGGAAAGAATCCTGCCCAACATGAGAAAACAGACGTCGGAGCGTGTCCGGTGAGATATCACGGATATCTGTACCTCCGATAAGAATTCGTCCCTTGCTGACATCATAAAATCTGAGGAGCAGATTGATAATGCTTGTTTTGCCAGCCCCGGACGGTCCCACAAAAGCTATTTTTTCACCTGGTTCCACATGAAAAGTTACATCACGGAGAACCCATTCTTCTCCTTCATATGCAAACCAGACATGATCGAAACATATTTCACGGTTATCGGGTAGTGGCAGCGGATGGAGCGGTTTTGTAACTTTTGCTTTTGTGTCAAGGAGTGTAAATATCCGCTCGCTGGAAGCAAGGGCAGAAAGAAGAGTGTTGAAATTCTCCGCCAGTTCACGGATAGGCTGGAAAAGCATGTCAACAAGACGGATAAAGGCGACAAGAACTCCTATCTGGATCGTTCCCTGAAAAATACGATGCCCTCCTGAGATCAAAATAAGCGCAAGTCCTATCATCCCGACGAATTCCAGGAGAGGGAAAAAAAGGCCGTAATAATAGACATTGGAAATTTTAGCGCCCATAAGCCGATCGGAAAACAGAGTGAATTTCCCATAGCTCCAGTCTATCCGCCGCATGAGTTGAATGAGCCTCATGCCAAGAATGCTTTCCTGAAGAAATGAATTGAGATGGGCTGTTCCCTTACGGATGATCCGGTAAATGATCCGTATTTTATTTGCGAACATCGCAGCGAGAAAATAGAGGAGAGGTATAATGGCAAGGGTAATAAGCGCCAGTTTCCAGTCCATGTAAAACATGACGCCAATGATGCCGATTACAATGCTTATATTGTTGAATATACTTACAGCCCCGGTCGTGTAAAGGTCATTCAGTGTATTGACATCATCTGTCGTTCGGGTCATGAGCCTTCCCACCTGATTATGATCGAAAAAGCTCATCTCCATGGAAAGTATGTGGCCGAACACATCCATTCGGAGATTATGCATTATTTTCTGACCGAGAACTCCGGTAATCATATTAAACGCATAATCTACCGAGTACTTTATCAAATAAATTGCAAGGAACACGATCATGAGGAGATCGAATCCCTTGAGATTCCCGGTCGTTATATGGTTATCTATTGCGATTTTCACAAGGTAGGGACGGGCAACAAGAAGGCATGAGCTAAAGATGCTGAAGGCCAACGCAATAAATGCAATATCAGCGTAGGGACGAATGTATCCGCTCAGACGTTTAAACGCTGTCCACGGGGTGTATTCAATTACCGTATCAGGGGTTATGCCCCGATTATTTTTCTGGTCTGGCATGCTAATATAAACCGATACATTTTATTAAAAAAGATTCATCCTGCATGACACGGTCATACCGAATCCGCGTCAGGTTTTCCGGGTTCCAACGATTCAATTATTTCCTGCTCGCTGTAAAGTGCCGCATATTCGCCGTCCAGGCGCATAAGGGATTCATGGGTTCCCCGTTCGATTATTTTTCCTTCGCTCATATAGAGAATCTCATCTGCATTCCGTATTGCTCCCAGGCGCTGGGTGACAATAATTGCGGTCTTATTCCGTATCGCATCATGTATATTTCGCAGAATGGTCATTTCCGTTGCGGTATCTACACTGGAAAGGCTGTCATCGAGAAAGAGAATAGGCGCATCACTGATAAATGCCCGTGCGATGGCTATACGCTGACGCTGCCCACCGGATACTGTTATGCCTCGCTCTCCAAGAACCGTGGAATATCCCTCCGGATAAGCCGCAATTTCGTCGTCGATTGCAGCAAAACGGGCAGCATTCTTGATACTCTCACTATCCGCGCCTTCTTTTCCGAATGCGATATTTTCCGCTACTGTCTCGCTGAACAGGAACGTTTCCTGGGGAACATATGCGATTGAAGATCGAAGACGGGTAAGGGAAATATCGTTGATGTCCATACCGTCATAAAAAACAACTCCGCGTGATACTTTATAGGTACCGGTGAGAAGATTCAGAATAGTGCTTTTCCCGGAGCCTGTTCTTCCTACAACTGCAAGCGTTCCTCCATTTTTCACGGTAAAAGAAACTCCATCCAGCGCCTTACGGCCGCCGTTATAAGAAAAATGGAGATTTTTTACATCCACTGTTCCCTTGAGCGGGATAATTTCCTGTTCCGTTTCCTGTCGTTCCTGCTCAACATCGAAAATCTCCTGAATACGACGGGCAGAAGCGGTGCCTCGCTGAAAAATCGCTATTACCCATCCCAGCGATATAGCAGGCCATGATAAAAGTCCAACATACATGATGAATGCAACTATCGTCCCGAGAGAAGTCTGACCGGAAATTACCTTGTGGGCGCCGAACCATAGCACGAGAATCAATCCAAAACTTGAAAAAATATCGAGAAGCGGCCACATGATTGACTGCAAGCGTATTATGTAACGGTTATTTTTTACATATTCTTTGCTCAGATTATTAAGTTTTTCCATTTCTTCGAGTTCACAAACATACGCTTTAATTACCTGTATACCGTTGAGGTTTTCCTGGACATGCGAGGAGATATCCGAATAAGATTCCTGCACTTTTTTAAATCCTTTATGTATATGACTTCCAACGCGGTTGACCAAGTACGCGATGAAAGGGAACGGAAGGAGAGCATACAAGGTGAGCTGTACATCTTTTGCGAACATAAAAACAAGCGCAGCGGGAAGGAGTATCAGCGCATTCATCGAATACATGACCGCCGGCCCGATCATCATCCGAACAGCAGTCAGATCATTGGTGAACCGCGCCACAAGGTCGCCGGTCCGCGTGCTGTTGTAGAAAGGCAGGGGGAGACGGAGAAGATGATCGAACAAGCGTTTCCGAACATCATTTTCTACTTTCCATGATGCTCCTATAATGATGTACCGCATAAAGAAACGGGTAACGCTTTTGACTGTCTGAATAAGAAAGATTAAACCTACAATTAAGTAAAGATCGGTGAATGAAAAATGTGAGCTGATAAGGTCTATGGCTTTCCCGACAAATGAAGGAATGAATACATCGAGTATATTTGTAATGACAACAAAAACGGAGCCTAAAAGGATTGACTTCCAGCGTTTATCAATGAAAGACCGGATTATAGCAAAATCAGTCATAAAAACCCGTTAATAAGCGGCAGGATAAAGATTGATTGTTGATGGGTTGTAGTTATTAAACTCATGTATAATCAGACTATTATGAGCTAATTGCAAAAGCCGTTTTGGAAACGAAAAAATGATAAGTTTTATTACTTCAGCCCCCTAACCCTCAATCCCTTTCCCCCAAAGGGGGCAAGGGAAGTTGTTGCTCCATAGTGTGTTCCTACCCCCTCCGGGGGAAGGATGTCCGGAGGACAGAAAAGGGGCTGCCTTCAAAAAAAGACTTTTGCAAAAAGCTCTTATAATAGAAAAAACATTACTGTGTTGATAGTATCATTCTAAGCTTTTACCGAATAACGGTAATTTCTACTTCCTGTATGCCTGTTCCAACCAAACCAAGTTCTTTCGCCGCTCCAAAAGAAAGATCGATGATTCTCCCTGCCACAAAAGGTCCACGGTCGTTTACACGAACAATGACAGTACGTTCATTGGCAAGGTTACGCACCTCCAGCCAGGTATTGAACGGGAGAATATTCATGGCGCAGGTGAGACCGTACATATCGAATACCTCACCTGACGCTGTTTTTTTGCCGTGGTATTTATCAGAATAAAAGGAAGCTATTCCCCTGAATTTTGTACCGACAGGCGGTTTTTCCATAAGTGTATCGCCTGTTAGGTAAGGAGCGGAGGAAGTTTTACCCGAATGAATGATTGTATATCTCGGTGAAGGCGAACAGCCCCAGCAGAAAATCAGTACGATCAGAACCGTTCCGAGTTTTCGCAAGGGTCAGTCCTCCATAATCCGAAGACTTCCTGTTATTTCATTAAGTGAATGATATCCGTAACGAATAAGATATTCCCGTATTCCTGCAATAACTTCAAGGGGAAGGCCTGGTTTCACAAACATTCCGCAGCCTGTCTGAACAAGTGAAGCGCCTGCGATTATGAATTCAAGCGCATCTCGGGCTGAGAATATTCCCCCCATACCGATTACAGGAATAGATACAGACTTCGCAGTCTGGTACACCATGCGCACTGCCACCGGTCTGATTGCCGGACCGGACAGGCCACCGGTTACATTTGCCAGCATTGGCCGGCGCGTATCGACGTTAATTGCCATTCCAGGAATCGTATTGATGAGCGAAACACCATCAGCGCCTGCAGATTCAACAGCACGGGCAATCTCTGTGATATCGGTTACTGCTGGTGAGAGTTTGACAATGAGCGGTTTTTGGGTTTCCTTACGAAGTTCCTTTATTAGGTCAAACGCTGATTCGGGAAAAGAACCGAAGGCAATTCCTCCTTTTTTCACATTAGGGCAGGAGATATTTATTTCATATGCGCTGATTTCGCAAAAACTGTCAAGCCGTGCGCATACCGTTCGGTAATCATTGACAGTGCTCCCGGCGACATTCACCATGACCACTGTATCCAGCCCTGAAATCCGTGGGATGACCTTTGAAATGAAAGAATCGAGCCCTTCGTTCTGAAGGCCGATGGAGTTCAGCATTCCCGATGGAGTTTCGATAATTCGGGGCGGGGGATTCCCTGTGCGTGGTTCAGGGGTAACAGCCTTTGTCACAAATCCACCCAGACGGGCAACATCATAAAACTCGGAGAATTCACCGCCATTTCCAAAGGTGCCTGAAGCGGCCATGACCGGATTCTTGAATTCCAGACCAAAAATATTCTGAGACAGATTTATATCATTCACCAGGCAACCTCATCAGCATTGAAAACAGGCCCATCAACGCAGGAACGCACCATCGAACCGTCATTCATACGAACTGCACAGCCAAGGCATGCACCTATTCCGCAGGCCATGCGCTCTTCCAGACTCACCTGACAGGGCACACCAGCCGAACGTGCAATTTCCGCAGCCGCTTTCATCATGGGATTGGGGCCGCAGACAAAAAGGCTGCGGGGAGAAAGTTTCCGGATTTGCTCATCGAGGAGAGTTGTAACCATGCCGTGATATCCCCGTGAACCGTCATCTGTAGCTTCCATTACCATTACATCTTCTCCAACGAGCCCTTCTATTATTGAGAGATGATTTTTGGTTTTTCCTCCCATCAGGAACGTAACAGGACTTTTTCCTGAAAGCAGGATCGTCTCCGCCAGAAAAAGCAGAGGAGCAGCGCCAATACCCCCTGCCACAAGCACGGCGGTTCCGTTTCCTCCCAAATTCGGATCGAAACCCTTTCCAAGCGGACCAACAAGATTTACCCTATCTCCGCGTTTCAAAGAACAGAGAATCTCAGTACCCAGACCAACCGCATCGATCATCAGCCGGATCATTCCATTTTCAGGAAATGTCCCGCAGATAGAGAATGTCCGTCGGAGAAACGGATTGGTTCCTTTTCCGATACGAATCTGGACAAATTGTCCGGGCGCTGCTTTCAGTGCGATTTCACCGCATTCCAGCTCGATAATGCAGCCGGTCTGAGTGCGACGTTCAGTTCGTATAATACCTGCTTCGTATTCGTGCATTCCTCTCCCTGATCTTTTTCTGTTCCGTAAATTCGTTGTCTGTTACCGAAGCAGGACTGATTATAACTGCTTTCTGCTCAGATGACGCTGACCGGGATTCTCCGGATGAATAATATGCGATACTCTTCTCTATATCGTCGAGTATTTTCTTCTCTTCAGTGAACATGGTCAATTT
>JBAYHX010000108.1:0-8978 GCA_041665965.1 Candidatus Latescibacterota bacterium | reverse complement strand
TCCGGAATCGATTCTTATTTCCACACAATCACCGGCTTTTTCCTTGTCGGCAGCCGGTAATACCGGTATTTCGGGTAACCGACCATCATCGCTCCGAAACACGCCTGACCCTCGGGGAGTTCCAGCGTCTGCTGAAGCGGCGGCCACTTGACAACTGCCATCATGACAAAACCCGCCCAGCAGCAGCCGAGTCCAAGGGATGGCGCGGCCAGATCGAGGTAAGAGAGTGCGCTCGTACAATCGACAGCGCCCATGCCATAATCTTTGGGAGCGCAGGCGAAAACGAGCGACGGCGCACCGCGGGAAATACGGTCGATTCCGGCGTCCCAGTCGTTGACGAGGTTGATCAGGCGGTACGATTCAGCCATCGGATGTTTCTTTTGCACCATCGCGCGCATCAGATCGATAACCATGCCGGATATTTTCCTTACCGTTTCGGGGGAACTGACGACGACCCAGTTGACCATCTGGCTGTTTCCGCCGGTTGGCGAATACCGTGCGATTTCGATAAGCCGGGCGAGCTTCTCGGGTTCGATAACCCTGTCCTGATACAGGCGGATCGACCTCCGCGACCGCAGGAAATGTTCCGCCTGTTCGTCAGTGAACGCCATGTCGTTCTGAAAAGGCGGGCAGTCCTCGATTTTTATAAGGGAATGCGAAAGAGCCCCATGAGGGCAGACCGCGACACAATGCCCGCATCTGATGCACGCTCTTTCCGCGCCAAAAACCGGTGTGGGAAAGGAAGAATCGTCTTTCATCTCGATAATTCTCGACGGGCATTCGGCAACGCAGATACCGTCGCGATTACATTTATTTTTATCGATGGTAAACAGATTCATAAAACCTTCTCCTTCTATGACAATAAATTCCGCTTCATGATGGTCGTCAATGGTTGTTGCCGCCCGGTTTTTCACACGATACTTTCTCAATAATACATATAATGAAGATTATGAGTCAATACAATAAAAATAAGGGAATAAGGTGTATTTTCCCCTTGACAAATTTTTTCCCGTTGTATATATTTGTGACAATTTTCACGCTGTGAATTATTTCACGATATAAATAATCAAGGGGCGTCTTGGTGGTCGCTGTCAAAACCGTAGGCCGGCTCAGCATTTACCGCCGTATTCTCAACAGGCTTCTGAGTGAAGGCGCCAAAAATGTCTTTTCGCACCAGCTCGCAGTTATGGCCGGCGTCACTCCCGCTCAGGTGCGCCGTGACATCATGAGTATCGGCTATTCCGGCAATCCCAATCGCGGGTATGGAGTGGCCGATTTGATCGAGAGCATCGGATCTTCGCTCGATGATCCCGAAGGCCAGAAAGCGGCGCTTGTCGGTGTCGGTAATCTCGGTCGCGCGATTCTCACGTATTTTTCCGGAAGAAGGCCAAAGCTTGCGATTGTGGCGGCATTCGATAATGACCACAAAAAATTCGACCGGGTTATCCAGGGCTGCCGCTGTTACGCTCTTGATCGTCTTGAAGAGATAGTACAGGAGTTGGGAATAGATATCGGAATAATTACCGTACCATCCGGCGAAGCCCAGAAAGTATCGAATGCTCTTGTGCGCGCCGGCATAAAAGGCATACTGAATTATGCGCCTGTGCGGATTCAAGTGCCCCGTAATATTTATATTGAAGATATTGACATGACCATGACATTGGAAAAAGTAGCGTATTTTGCACGAAAAAAATAGAGTGTTTTTATGTATCTTGTAGAAGTATTTTACTTTGCATCTAAAAAAGAGAGGAATGACCAGTGGTGAATTCTTCGATCGAAGGAATCCTGTCGGACTATCCCAATGCCAGAAGGGATGATCTTATTCCGATACTCCAGAAGATTCAGGAAGCCGAAGGGTATCTTTCACGGGAAGCCGTGATTTCCATCGGTGATCATCTGAAACTTCCGGTGAGCAAAATCTATGGTGTGGCAACCTTTTACAATCAGTTCAGATTTCAACCAAAAGGTAAATACCATTTCATGGTCTGCCGCGGTACAGCCTGCCATGTAAAAGGTTCTCTGAAGAATCTTGAGATGGTAATGAAACTCCTCAATTTGAAACCGGGACAAACATCCCGCGACAGATTGTTCAGTCTTGAAGTCGTTGCCTGCATGGGCGCCTGTGGGCTAGCCCCTGTGGTTAATGTTAATGGTGAATTTTACGCGAAAGTTACCCCAAGGAAACTGGCAGCAATTATTGCCGAGTGTCGTGAAAAGGAGTCTCAGGATGTCAACGTCTGAAAACGTCAGCAAATGTTGGGAATCTCTCAGATGGCCGATTCCGGAGCTCCTCGATGGGCTGAAAGGCGGGACGTTTAAGTCGGCTCGTCTATCCGGCGAAAAGTCATTTAAAGAGTTGATTTCCCGTTATAGAAGGGATAAAGTCGCAAAACCGACTATCTTCATTGGCGCGGGCACATGCGGTCTTGGCGCAGGAGCCGGTAAAACCCTCGAAACAGTTCGTGCTTATTTGAAGGAAAAAAATATATCGGCCGATCTTATCGAAGTAGGTTGTGTCGGTCTCTGCTCGGAAGAACCGATTCTCGATGTCCAGCTTCCCGGCCGGACCCGGGTAAGCTTCCGGGGTGTTTCATTTGATAAGGCAGAAGATCTTCTGAACAAAGTCTTTGCAGGTATCATCCCCGAAGATATGCTGCTTGGACAATATCGCCCGGTAGATTCCGAGCAGAAAATATGGAAAGATGTAGCGTTTCTGGATGAGCACCCCTTCCTGTCGATCCAGCGCAGGGTTGTGCTTGCAAACAGCGGAATCGTCGATCCCGGCAATATAGACGAATATATCGCTCGCGGTGGTTTTTCCGCACTCGCCAAAGCGTTGAAGACCATGACTCCTGATGAGGTATGCACTCTGGTGCTGGATTCCGGTCTTCGTGGCCGCGGCGGTGCAGGATTCCCCACAGGTAGAAAATGGATGTTCGCCCGTAAAGCGGTCAGCGACCAGAAATACCTGATCTGCAATGCCGATGAAGGCGACCCCGGCGCATTCATGGACCGGGCTGTCTGCGAAAGCGATCCTTACCGGCTGATCGAAGGTCTGGTAATTGCAGCATATGCCATTGGAGCGACAAAAGCCTACATATATATCCGCGCTGAATATCCGCTCGCCATCGACCATCTGAAAAAAGCCATGGAACAGGCTCGGGCGTACGGTCTTATCGGTGAGAATATTCTCGATAGCGGCAACGACCTTGAGATTGTGATAAAAATGGGCGCCGGCGCTTTTGTCTGCGGCGAGGAAACGGCTCTTATTCACAGCATCGAGGGTAAACGCGGTATGCCGCGGCCCCGTCCTCCTTTCCCGGCGGTGAGCGGTTTGTTCGGAAAGCCCACGGTCATCAACAATGTTGAGACGCTGGCTAATCTGCCGATGATCCTTGATCGCGGCGCTGAATGGTTTGCCTCGATGGGCACAGCGACCAGTAAAGGTACAAAAGTATTTGCGCTCTCCGGCATGGTTCTCCGCACCGGTCTGGTTGAAATACCGATGGGCACCACAATTCGTCAGGTTGTCTTCGATATCGGAGGCGGCATCCCCGGCGGCCGTAAATGCAAAGCGGTTCAGATCGGCGGTCCCGCGGGCGGCTGCGTTCCCGAAGCATACATGGATATTGCAACCGACTACGAGAAACTCAAAGAATTCGGTACTATCATGGGGTCCGGCGGGCTTGTCGTTGTGGATGAAACAACCTGTATGGTTGACTTTGCGAAATTCTTCATGGAGTTCATCCAGAGCGAATCGTGCGGGAAATGTATCCCCTGCCGTGAAGGCACCAAACGGATGCTCGAAATTCTCCAGGCGATAACCCGTCCCCGTCACAAGGACAAAGAGCTCGATGCCCTGCTTCGATTCCAGGGAGTAGTTTACCTGAAAGAGCTGGCTGAATCCATTCAATCAACCAGTCTCTGCGGTTTGGGCCAGGCGGCGCCGAATCCGGTTCTCAGCACCCTGAAATGGTTCCGTGACGAGTACGAGGCGCACATATATGACCGTCGTTGTCCTGCCGGCGCATGCCGTGAGCTTGTCGGCGCACCCTGTCAGAATACCTGTCCTGTCGGCACCGAAGCCTGGCGGTATGTCGCTCATGTTTCCAGAGGCGAATATGATCAGGCTTACAAGATCATACGTCAGGCAAATCCGCTTCCCTCGATATGCGCCCGTGTCTGCAATCACCCGTGCGAAACGATGTGCCGCGCAGGAGCCACCGGCGGCGAGTCGATAGCTATCCGTGCGCTCAAACGGTTCGTGGTGGATCGTATTTCTCCCGATACGTTCGTTCCGCAGGTTAAAGCCGCAGGGCCGGACGCTCCCATGATTGCTGTAATCGGAGCCGGACCGTCAGGTATCACCGCCGCCCACTATCTTGGAGCGATGGGGAACCGTGTTGTCATATTCGAACGCGAGTCGGTACCCGGCGGCATGCTTATGGCTGGTATACCGGAATACCGTCTGCCCCGCGAGACGTTGAAAAAAGAATTCAATCAGCTTCTCGGCTCGAATATCGAGGTGAGATATAACAAATCGCTGGGTAAAGATTTTACAATCGATGATCTCCTTGACAAACAGGGATTCAAAGCGGTATATCTCGCTCTCGGTTCTCATCAAAGCCGTACGCTCGGTGTGCCGGGAGAGGATGTTAAAGAAGGGATCATTCCCGGAATAAAATTCCTGAAAGCATATAACCTGCAGGGTAAGAATCTGGCCAAAGGCCGCGTCGGCATAATCGGCGGCGGCAATTCTGCTCTGGACGCCGCTCGTGTAGCGCTCCGTCAAAAAGGTGTGGATAGTGTGACTATTTTCTATCGGCGCAGTCAGGATGAAATGCCTGCATACCGTGAGGAAATCGAAGCGGGGCTTGAAGAGGGCATTACGCTCAAGACTCTGGCCGCTCCTGTGGAAGTGCTGTCCAAAAACGGCAAACTGACCGGAATGAAATTCATATCCAACAAACTCAGCGAACCGGATGCTTCCGGACGGCGTCAGCCTGTTCCGATTCCGGGTTCGGAATACGATGTTGAATTGGATACCGTAATCGTTGCGATCAGCGAGCAGCCCGAGAAAGAGGGGCTCGATGGTCTTGATTTGACCAGAGGCGGCGCCCTCCGGATCAATCCGGAATCATACATCACCAGCCGTAAAGGCGTGTTTGCCGGCGGAGATGTGGTAACCGGTCCGAATACGGTAATCAATGCAATTTCAGCGGGTAAGAATGCAGCGCTCATGATTAACAATTACATTACCGGCAAGATTCTCAAGAGCCTTAACAAGCTCAAGCTTCCAAGTGTATATGTTGAGCCTGTTCAGCTTCAGGATGAATTCGGCGAGACGGCGAAACGTGTCGAAGAGCCGCTTTTGCCTGTAAAAGAACGCCGCACGAATTTTGCGGAGGTCGAAGGCTGTATCTCCGAGGATAACGCGCGGTGTGAAGCTTCCCGTTGTTTACGTTGTGATCTGGATTTCACTCAACCGGTATGAATCGTGTAAATTAAAGAGGTATAAACATGTTTAAAATCGAAGTTGATCATAAGACGGTTGAAGCGAATGAAGGTGAAACGCTTTTGACCGTGTTGAAAAGGGAAGGTATCCATATTCCGACCCTCTGCTACATTGAAGGGCTTCCGCCCAGCGGCGCCTGCCGTATGTGCCTTGTCGAAGTTGAAGGCGCTCCGACACTGGTGCCATCCTGTTCCTATCCGGCTGCTGCGGGGATGAAAATCAAAACCCAGTCGCCGAAAGTGCTGGCGGCGCGAAAAATGATTATCGAGCTTCTGCTTGCCAACCATCCCGACGACTGTCTGTACTGCGACAAAAATGGAAAATGTGACCTTCAGACGCTCGCCCAGGACATGGGAGTCCGTCAGCGCCGTTTTGCCGGGAAAAAGAATAACCGTGAGATGGATGTATCCAGCCCATCGATTATCCGCGATCCCGAAAAATGCGTACTGTGCGGTAAATGTGTCCGTGTCTGCGAAGAAATTCAGACAGTATCGGCCATCGATTTCAATGGCCGTGGATCCAGTGCGTATATCGGCACAGCATTCGATAACGGATTGAACATTTCCAGCTGCATCAACTGCGGACAGTGTATTCTGGTATGCCCCACGGGAGCTTTGACAGAGCATTCATACATCAATGAAGTTATTACCGCTCTGAATGATCCGACGAAAACAGTGGTTGTGCAGCATGCTCCTGCGGTTTCGGTTAGCCTGGCGGAAGAGTTCAAAGTTAAACCCGGGCGTGATATCGACGGTAAAATGGTTGCCGCTCTTCGCCGCATAGGTTTCAAACGTGTGTTCGATACATCGTTCACCGCCGACCTGACAATCATGGAAGAAGGATCCGAGCTGGTTCAGCGTATTCTGACCGGCGGCGTTCTTCCCATGCTGACCAGTTGTTCGCCGGGCTGGATTAAGTTCGTCGAGGAATTCTATCCGGATTTTATCCCGAATGTGTCCACCTGTAAAAGCCCGCAGCAGATGATGGGTGCGATCATTAAAAATTTCTGGGCGGACCGTGAAAAACTCAAGCCATCCGATGTGGTCAGCGTTTCCATCATGCCCTGCACCGCCAAGAAGTTCGAGTGCAGCCGTGAGGAGATGGGTCATGACTATGTTCCGGATGTGGACTATGTGCTTACTACCCGCGAACTGGGGCAGCTCCTCCGCATGTATGGCATCGACCTCGAAGCAATTGAACCCGAGGCAGCCGATAATCCTTTCGGAGAGCGTTCCAGCGCCGGAAAGATTTTTGGAGCCAGCGGCGGTGTTATGGAGGCTGCGGTTCGAACCGCGCATTTCCTCATCACCGGCAAAGAGATGGCGGATCTTAAAATCCAGGCACTCCGAGGAATAAAAGGTTCCAAAGAGCTTCATGCAAAGATCGGCGATCTCGAAATAGGAGCCGCTGTAGTAAGCGGTCTCGGTAATGCGCGCGCTCTTCTCGATCAATTACGGGAAGGCCGCAGTGATCTGCACTTTATCGAGGTCATGACCTGTCCGGGCGGATGTATCAACGGCGGCGGGCAGCCTTTGGGCGCCGACATAGAAGCTGTTAAAGCTCGTATGCAGGCTCTTTACCAGATCGATCGTGACGCTCCGGTTCGTGTCAGCCATCATAATACTTGGGTTCAGCGTCTTTATGATGAATTTTTGGGCAAGCCGTTGGGTGAGAGAAGTCATCATCTGCTCCACACACATTACAATAAACGTAATGTACTGGTGTAAAGCCACATTTCAAGATAGGTAACCGTAAGGAATACGACATGAACAAAAAAGCGACAATATTAATAGTTGATGACGATCCTGATATCATTGAACAGCTGACCATAATCATCAAAAGTGAAGGTTATGAAGTTGTCGCTGCCGGAGGACAGGAAGAGGCTGAAAAAACCCTCATGGCAGTCAAACCGGATCTGGCAGTAATCGACCTGATGATGGAGGAGATGGATTCGGGTTTCGTCCTTGCTCACGAAATAAAGAAATTGTATCCCGGAACTCCGGTGATACTGCTGACCAGCGTAAAATCGGCGACAGGGTTATCCTTTGCCGCTGCATCTCCTGACCAGCAATCCTGGATAAAGGCCGACCGGTTTTTAGACAAGCCTGTCCGGCCCGAACAATTAAAAAATGAGTTGAGCCGTTTGTTGAATCACGATTAAATCAGGATTCAACTCTGGCAGAAAAAGCAACGTGAAAAATAATTGTTTTGTCGAAACAATTAAAGAACGGTGCCGGGTCTGCTATACCTGCGTACGTGAATGTCCCGCCAAGGCCATCCGCATTGTGGATGGCCAGGCGGAGATTATGGCCGAACGCTGCATAGCATGCGGAAACTGTGTTATGGTATGCAGCCAGAGCGCCAAACAGGTTATCAGCACCGTAGACGTTGTTAAGTCGCTTATCTCTTCGAAAAGCAGAGTGGCGGCCTGTATCGCCCCAAGCTTTCCTGCCGAGTTTCCCGATATCCCCTATAAAGTGCTGGTCGGGATGATTCGGAATCTCGGATTCTCTTCGGTACATGAGGTCGGATTCGGAGCGGATCTGGTTGCCAACCGTTACAGCAGGCTTTTAAAAGAGGCCGGGAACAAAAGATATATCGCTTCAAACTGTCCGGCAATTGTTGCCTATGTAGAGAAATACCATCCCGAACTGGTAGACTTCCTCGCGCCGATTGTTTCTCCGATGGTGGCCACTGCCAGGGCGCTGAGAAGCATCAGCCCGAAAGGACTGAAAGTTGTTTTCATCGGCCCCTGTATCGCTAAAAAAGAGGAAGCGATAAGCCCCAATCTTCCCAATGATGTTGACGCAGCAATTACCTTTATCGAGTTGAGAGGCATGTTTGCCGAAGCGGAGATTACTCCAGATGCGGCTGAACCTGGTGATTTTGATCCGCCTCATGCCGGATATGGGGCGTTGTTCCCCATAAGCCGCGGCTTGTTGCAGGCGTCCGGAATTGTGGAGGATCTTGCGACCGGGGAAGTGGTTGTCGCGGATGGGCGCAGCAGTTTTGTGGAAGCGGTAAAGGAATTCGGCCAGGCACAGATGGATTCACGGCTTCTCGAAGTGCTCTGCTGCAATGGATGTATCATGGGGCCGGGATTCAGCACCCTGCTCCCACGGTACACGAGACGATCACGAATCAGCAGCTATGTCCATGACCGCATCGCGAAGCTTGACAGGCAGAAATGGCTGGCCGGTCTTGCGGAATTCGCGGATATAAATCTGGAAAGAACATTTTCCCCGAACGATCAAAGGATCGGAGTACCGAACAGTTCTGAACTGGCCGGAATCCTTGCCAGAATGGGGAAACTTTCGCCGCTGGACGAATTGAATTGCGGCGCATGCGGGTATGAAACATGCCGTGAACATGCAATTGCCATATTCAAAGGTTTTGCGGAAAGCGAAATGTGCCTTCCTTACACCATCGACCAGTTGAGAAAGACTATCGGCGATCTGGCCAT
>JBAYHX010000107.1:0-9018 GCA_041665965.1 Candidatus Latescibacterota bacterium | reverse complement strand
GCAGTTTGGGAGGATGAAGAGCGAGGATGATCGAGATAACCGCTGCAATAACGACCATGGATTTACTTATGATGGTAACCGACCGGTCGGAAGCCTTTGGGTTGATTAGGTTTTTGTAAACATCCCAGGCAAACGAAGTGCCGATAGTCAGGAGCAGTCGGTCTGTTGTGGACATGACCGCAGCGAGAACGATGACTCCGAATAATGTCCATACTATCGGGCTGAAACTGTTCTGTACAGCAAGGATAAAGCAGAAATCCTGAGGATTCCCTACTCCCTGGGGAAGAGTAAGCAGACCGTCGGCATTCATGGTACGTGCAGCGAATCCCACGGTTTTGATAAGGTAGAATATCACAATATAAATGCCGAACGCGGCAAGAGGCGCCCATTTGAAATACGAATTTTTACGGGCGGCAAGGATATTGTTGATGTTGTGGGGAGCGGCGGCAAGCCCGAAAGTCAACAGGAAAAAGAATGATACGATATACACGGGAGTCATGAACGCATACGGCTTGTAAAGAGGTGTTACCTGTGGAAATGCAACCTTGACCATGTTCGGGTCTATCGCGGTAAGGGTCTGGTTGATATGGGTGAGGCCTCCCGCGTGTGCGATGACGAAGGGTGCAACACCGACAACACCGAAAATGATGATCAATCCCTGGATAAGATTCGTCCAGCCGACAGCGTACATGCCTCCGATAAACACATAGATAGTCACCGCAACAGCGCCTAAAAGCACAGCCGACGGATAGGAGATGTGAAGCACTGTTTCAAGAGTGATTCCTATTGCAGTATATTGACCGCCGAGATAGATAAGGGAAACCACGAATACTGCAAATCCAGTTATGCCGCGCATCAGCCGCGGGCTTTCAAAACGGTGCGCCAGGTAATCCTGAATGGTCAGATAGCGCATTTTCCCTGCCACGCGGTGCAGTTTCGAACCGAAAAGAAAAATAGTTACGGCGCAGCTGAGCGGAACAAATATCTGCTCCCAGAAAGTTGGCCACCCGGCTATGTATCCAAGGCCGGAAGATCCAAGAATAGTCATCCCGCTCATGCAGGAGGTGATGACTAGAATGGTGAACACCCAAAATCCGAGGTCTCTTCCTGCGACCACATAGCTTTCAAAGTTCTTGATTTTTCTCGATGCCCAGACACCTATCAAAATGACAACCAGAAAATACCCCAGCGCCATCACCCAGGATCCAATGGTTTCAAAAGTCATTTTTTGTTTCCTCCATCGTTCCTGGTTTCAGTCTTATCGGAAGCCTTATACGAAATACCCCACCAGCATAAAAACACGGCAATTAAAAGAGGAACGCCGATAAAAACCATTGCGGTAAAAATCGGCATCCCAAATACCAGATTCTCCATGTCAACCCCCCCCAATAAAGTGTAAACAGTTATAAATAGATGTAATAAAAGGACGGTCTTGAGAGCAAGGCCGTCCTTATTGGTTAAAAAAAGCGAATATAAATCTAAATAATATTTGATAGTGTCACTTTGCTGATTTTGCCGCCGGAGGAGCCGCGGCTTCTTTCAGTTTGATATCTTTGTGGCACATGATGCAGTTGCTGATATCGGTTATATTCCTATCGGAATGAGTTTTTTCTGTGGCTGTTTGAATATGGTGGCAGCCCCAGCACTGGTAAGAGCTGAAATCATAGCTGGCCATCTTGGTATGACAGCGGTTGCAGCGCGCTTTGTGCGCACCGGAAAGAGCCCATCCCGGATGAGGATATTTTGCCGCCATCCAGGTGGTTTTTACATGGCATTCTTCACATTTATTTCCATACTTCTCATGAAATGCCAATTCAGGTACTTCACGCTTGTGACAAACATAGCATCCCACACCCTCGGGAGTGGCAGGATGCTGCGTTTTTTCGATTTCTTTGGCGCTCCTGGTGCCACTAGTACCGGGCTGGGGTGCAGAACCAGATTTAGGGCCTGTGGTCGAACACCCTATCGCCACGATTAATCCAAAGGCCGTTACAAACGCTATCGACCTTTTAATCATACAATTCCTCCCCTGTAATATCTAAAAATGAAAGTATTTTCGATAGACAACAATATATATGAAATCCTTTTTCAGCAAAAGAGAAAATACTGTGAAAGAGTAATTTATTACCTGAAAATTACTTTGCAAGATATTTTTTAACCCGAATACTGTTCACTTAACCCAAACTGCACTTCGACAAGCTCAGTGCCCGTTGGTTGAGCCTGTCGAAACCAGCCTCAAGTGAACAGTATTATTTTATAACCTGATCTATTCATAAACTCAAGGATAAAATCTCCCGCCGTTTCACGGCGACCCCCTTGCTAAGGGGGTTGAACAAAGAAGAATAAATACAGCCTCGTACATAATTCTCCCCTTAATAAGGGGAGATGCCGACAGGCAGCGGGGATTTCTGACTCAATGATTGTGATGAATATTTTTATAAATTATCAGGGTTAAAAAGGGTTTCATCAAAAAAAATTCAAATTCCGGTTTCCGGCAAGTCTCCTCCCCGGTATGAAAAGATAACTCATTGGAAGAGAAGGTGTACGGGAAGCCTTATTATAGATTCCCCTTCTATGGAACAAAGATGAGTCAGGGAGCAAGTTTTACCGGGATAAGAAGCATGGGTTTTTCAATGTGAAACATAACCTTTCCCGCCACACTCCCCGACCAGAAAGCGTCAAAACCCGCCCTTGCATGTGTCCCCATGACCACAAGGTCGGAATTCTGTTCCCCGGCTTCTTTAATGATACTTTCTGAAGGATCTCCCCGTACCACTTTTCCTTCTGTCGGTATGCCCTTTTCAATTGCTTCGCGTACCCGGCGCTGAAGGTATTCCCCTGCTTCCTGTTCCGCTATATCAAGGAGTTCGCCGGCAGTCCATGGCATAAGTTTTCCGGCCGCCGCCCATTCTCCTGTAAGAGAGCCAAAAGTCGGAACAGCCATGATAAGGGAAAGACTGGCTCCGCATAGCTGGGCAATTTTCATGGCGGTAAAAAAACCTTCCTCATGTGCTGTATCCGCATCGAGAGGAACAAGCATCCGGCTGCACTGAAAAATGGCTTGGGGCGTATTTTCCGTTGGGTGGATGAGGAGAAGGGGAATAATGGAAAGAGTAATAACTTTCCGTGCGATTGACCCGAAAAAAAGTTCACGCAGTCCGCCGCTGCCATGAGTACACATTACGATCAGATCGGGTTTTAATTCTCCGGAATGCTCTGCAATGCTTTCGGCGACATTTTCCGCTGCTTCTTCATGGACATGAAATTTCACTTTAACATTCGGCGAAAAAGCCTGACCTTTTAGTTCTTCCAGATATGATGCCGCTTCTATCGGGTTGGTAAGGTGACGTTCGCCGTGAATTTTTTGCGGGGCATTACGCTCGATAACATGGAAAAGGGTAACATCGGCTCCTGATGTCTCGGCCATGAACAATGCAGCCGGGAGTGCGGACTCCGCAAGCTGTGAGCCATCGAGAGGAACCAGAATATGGTGGTACATGTTTTACCCCCCGAAAATAAGCGAATAGATGAGATAGAAGTTTAAGAAAACAATAAGCGCGGTTACCACGATGGAGGCCGCGGTTGTCAGGCGGGAATTGACAAGGACCCCCATGATGTCGGAACGTCTGGTAAACAGTACCAGTGGAATCACCGCAAAAGGAAGACCGAAACTCAAAACGACCTGGCTGATTACCAGGGTACGGGTCGGGTCGAATCCTATGGCAATAACGGCAAGCGAAGGAAGCATGGTCAGAAGCCTTCGTATCCAGGGTGATATGCGTTTCCGGATAAATCCCTGCATGATTACCTGCCCGGCCATGGTTCCCACCGAGGAAGAGGATAGACCGGAAGCCAGAAGAGAGATGGCGAATACTCCGCCTGCTGCCGCCCCCAGAAGGGGGGTAAGTGTACGATGCGCTTCTTCCAGAGTACCGATGTTCGTCATTCCTGTTTTAAAAAAGGTGGATGCCGCCATAATAAGCATTGCGATGTTGACCAGACCGGCAATGGTCATGGCGATGATAACATCCGCTGTTTCAAACCGTAACAGTCGCCGGAGCTTCGCCTCTTCCCGTACAACGATTCTTCCCTGGGTAAGGGCGGAATGAAGAAAGATGGCGTGCGGCATTACTGTCGCTCCAAGGATTCCAACGGCAAGGACTGCGCTTTCCGTGCCTGCAAAATGGGGTGTGAAAGAGTTATGGAACACCGCGTTCCAGTCCGGGCGGGCGAAAAATATTTCCGCGAGATAGCTTACCGCTACAATGCCCACAAAGATGGAGATAGCTGTCTCGATAGACCTGAATCCGTATCGTTCAAGCCCGAGAATAACAAATGTAATGACAGCGGTAAGTATTCCCGCCGGCAGAAGGGGAATGCCGAGCAGCAGGTTGAATCCAATCGCCGCGCCGATAAATTCGGCAAGATCCGTAGCCATTGCCGCAATTTCCATCAGCACCCACATGCAGATCACTATTGGATAGGGGAAACGGTTACGGCAGTGTTCTGCAAGATTAAGCCCGGTGGCAATGCCAAGTTTTGCGGAAAGAAGCTGAAGAAGCATCGCCATCAGATTGCTTGCCACAACAACCCACAAAAGGGTGTATCCGAATTTCGCCCCGGCCTGAATATTTGTGGCGTAATTTCCCGGGTCCACATAGGCGATGCTCGCAATGAACGCCGGTCCCAGGAAAGGGAAAAGATTCCGGAGCCTTCCTTTCCGGGAACGGCCGTCCAGTATCTCTGCGGCATTCCTGACCGTTTCTTTCGTGGCGTTGCCCAGCATACAATAATCCTGATCCGGTAGAGAGCAATCCGTTTATGGTGTAAATATAATCGTCAAAGTGTTTCCTGTCGCTTGTCAAAGATGATAACAAGATTTAATTTACCGTTTATTCAGTTCGTTTTGAACATTTTTTTTACTATATTTCTCCCATCGAAAAAAAGATACATCTGTCAACAATGGTGCTGTACATGATTTCAAAAAACAATCCGGTTATATCCATATTTTTGGTTGTTCTGGTTTCGCTATCAGCTGCCGGTATCATTTCCGGCTGCGGGAATGAAAATTCTAAACTTCCGGGGCTGTCAAATGACCAATCTGGAGCGGTTTATTAAAACCCTGAACAGGGAAAAAGTCGATCGGATACTTACCTATGATGTGATGGACAACCGTGAAATTCTCGTTCGGTACGGCGGTCTTGACCTGACACGGGACTATTCGTTCGAGGAACTTGTCGAAGTCAACGCCCGCGCTTTCAAAAAAATAGGGCTCGTTGTAACCCGGAATGTATATGATCCGTTCAGCCATTGGATGGGCGCAAAAATCAGCAACTGGATACGGTTTTTCGGGATCAACCCCGACCGCTGGGAAGTTCAGCAGGCCGGAGAAACGGCCTGGATCGCACGACGTCCCTTCTCGAACCTGAAAGAGCTGGAGAAGAACCTTCCGAACATGCCGGTGTATGAAGAGATCCGCGACTGGTATCTGCCCAGACTCCGATATATTCAGGATGTGTTCGAAAAATACGATCTCATTTTCATCGGAGGGCTGGAGGGTCCGATCTGCGATGCCTACACCTATACCGACACGGAATTGTTTTGCACCGCGATCTATGACGCCCCGGAACTGATTTCGCACATCATGGATTGCACCGGGATGTTCTCCGCCCATATCGCAAAAGTATTCTCGGAGAATACACGGGCGCCGCTCCTTTTCATGGGGGAGGATATAGCCGGGAAAACTGGCCCGATTTTCAGCCCCTCATTTATCCGTGAGTACGGCCTTCCCCGTTGGCGATGGATACAATCGCCCCTTCGCGAGAAAGGAATCAAATTCCTTTTCCACACCGACGGCAGGTATGGAGAACTCCTGCCCCTGATTCTCCGGGAATTGGATGCGGACGGACTCAATCCGATCGAGCGGAACGGCTGCAATGATATTTTCGAGATACGCCGGGAGTATCCGGATAAGCTCCTGTTCGGAAATGTCTGCTGCGCCCATACGCTCCCGTACGGTTCCGCTGCCGATGTGGAAGATGAAACGCTCGAGATCATCGAGCGGATCGGCCAGCAGGGCGGGATACTTATCGGGTCCTCGAGCGAAGTCCACGATCTCGTTCCGCCTGAAAACGCCTGTACGATGTATGCGGCAGTCAACACCTACGGCTCGTATCCGATAGACATCGACCGAATACGGGCAAGGCGGACGGAACTGGCTGTGAAAAGGCACCGGGCAGGTTCTCTGTCCCGATAATCCACGATTCACCGCCGTCTCTATTGTTATGTGAGGGGAAATGGATTTTTTCATCCGATTGCTGCAGAGGCTCAAACTCTACGATACCGTGAAAACGGTCGGGGCGTTTTTCTACCGGCTGACTCCCCACTATGAGCGCGAACAGAAAGCGATGCTTTCGTTTTACGGACAGTTCATTCACCCCGGCGATGTGTGCTTTGATATCGGGGCGAATGTGGGTAACCGGGCGGAAATATTTCTGAAACTTGGCGCACGGGTCATTGCGCTCGAGCCGCAGAGTTCGTGCGCTGAAATACTGGATAAGAAATTCGGGGGAACCGACCGGATAACCGTCATTCGGGAAGCGGCGGGAGAAAGTGCGGGAACCGCCGAGCTTATGGTCAGCGAAGCAACGACCATTTCGTCCCTATCGCCTGAATGGATCGCCCGTGTCCGTGAAAGCGGACGGTTTTCCGCATATTCCTGGGAGAAACGGGAGCAGGTAAAAATGACCACCCTGGATGATCTCATTTCACGGTACGGGGAGCCGGTTTTCTGCAAGATCGATGTGGAAGGTTTCGAATATCAGGTTATCAGGGGACTTTCGCAGCCGGTCGGCGCACTTTCCTTTGAGTTTACTCCGGAATATATCGAGCCTGTTCTCAACTCGATCCGGTATCTTTCCGGCCTGGGCGAGGCGCAGTTCAATTATTCTCCGGGTGAAACCATGCAGCTTGCGCTTGCCGAATGGGTTACTTCCGATGAAATCATTCATATTCTGAAAACTCTTCCGGATGCATCCATTTTCGGCGATGTCTATGTAAGATTTCACAAATCTGAAAACTGAACTCGCTATGCCTCAATTCATCTTTCAAACATTTGAAACTGAATGAGGTGGAGTGAGTTACCGTAAACCGGCGGCACTGCCTTGGATACTCTCCCTTTCATAAAACCCCGTGTTGTTTTCAGCCGATGTCTCGGATTTGCTGTCTGTCGTTATGACGGAATGATCCTCTCCGATGCATTCATCGAAAAACTTTCGAAAAAAGTGGAATCGGTCGCAGTATGCCCCGAAATGATGATCGGACTCGGAATGCCCCGTGACTCGATACGGGTAATCTCCACCCCCTGGGGACGAATTCTTTTCCAGCCTTCCACCAAAAGAGACCTCACGTTCGCAATGAAAGCATTTACAGCGGAATTTCTTGATTCGCTTCAGGGTATGGACGGCTTTGTATTAAAGGGGAAATCGCCATCCTGCGGTATAGGAAATGTAAAGCAGTTCTCGACAGCGGGGGAGATCATCGGGAGAGGAACCGGTTTTTTCGGGGATGCGGTTCTCGAGCGTTTTCCTCATTTGGCTGTGGAGGATGAGAGCAGTCTTGCGGATCTGAAAATCCGGAACCACTTTCTGACACGGATTTTTGCATCTGCCCGTCTCCGGGGGGCTGTATCGAAAGGCTCCGTATCCTCTCTCACTCTGTTCCATGAGCAGAACAAGCTTCTTGTCATGGCATTCGACGAAGATCCGCACGGAGACATCGCCCGTCTGCTTGCGGACTCTCATGATAAACCGGTCGAAGAGGTCATTGACCTTTATGAGCGGGCATTCAGGAGCACCCTTTCAAAAGATTCTTCAATCTCTCTGAATATCAAAGTCCTCGAACATGCGCTCGGATATTTTTCGGAAAGACTTACCGGGGAAGAGAAAAATTCCTTTGCCGCCGAAATTACTCTCTATGAGGAAGGGAAAAAAACTCTCAACGGTATGATACGTGTCATGAAAGGATGGATCGATCGGTATCGGGTCCGGGAATTGATGAGCCAGACGTATTTTTGCCGGTATCCGGAAGAGATGGGTGATTGGCCGGTTTAAGTTTATGGATTACAGATAAAAAAGGTTCATCCGATTTATGAGCGCCGGGCTCACGAATCGGACGAACCAAAGAGAAGCATACTATGTAAATTGCAACAATTTTATTCATCCACAAACAACATTGTTTCGCGTTCCTTTTCCAGTTCGTCCATCAATTCCTGGAATTTTGAATCGACCTGAGCGATGAAAGCCTGAAGTTCCTCTTCGTTAACCATTTCGTTCGCAATAGCTTCAATTTCACTGTTCCGCTGATCGAGCATATCTCTCAGTTCATCCAACAAATCGTCGAACACCTTATCTCACCTCGCTTTCTCTTATACGTTTATTGGATTAGACGTACAGAGAAAGTGAATGTTTCAAGAATTATAAAAATATTTTGTCCCGTGACATATTTTTTTCAGGGACATCGGTCGAGTCCGGATATGAGGATATACAAGCGAACGGCAGGGGAGAGAAAAATCGAAAAACCGGGCTGGAATTATTCGGGCGATATTTTGAAAAGATCGGTGCTCAGGTATTTTTCGCCGCGGTCGGGAAAAATGACGATGAGTGTTCCGGAGTTTATCTTCTTTGCAATTTCGATTGCGGCGTACATTGCGGCTCCGCTGCTCATGCCGACGAAAATACCCTCCTGTTTTACGATCTGCCGCGCCACTTCGAACGCCTGCTCGCTTTCCACCATAACTGTCTCGTCGATGAGTGAGGGATCGTATATCGCCGGCACGATGGCCTCTTCCATGTTTTTCAGGCCCTGGATGTAGTGTCCCTTTACCGGGTGGGCGGAAACGATCTTGATTGCGGGATTTTTTTCTTTGAGAGCCTTTCCCACGCCCATGATAGTTCCGGAAGTCCCCAGCGACGATACGAAATAATCGACCTTTCCTCCGGTATCACGCAGAATCTCTTC
>JBAYHX010000106.1:0-9051 GCA_041665965.1 Candidatus Latescibacterota bacterium | reverse complement strand
AATCTGTTCCGACATCATAGTGCGGGAAAACCTGATGACCGCACCTTGTGAGCACTTCATCAGGGACATCCATCGGACCGGGAATCATCAGCATGGGTTTTTTCATGATAAATGACATTATGCGTTTCTCTCCTATTTCTTAGATATCATCCAGCGGAAACATCGGCCGCCGTATCTTGGTGAAAGTGAATTGTTTTAAGTTTGAAGAAGAATATCCGGGCGTATCGCTCTGGATATATGTATTGACAATCGGTTGTTTATATGCCTCACGGAAAGCCAGACCGCCTTTGCAGACAGACATCCGGTAATCTTCGGGATACACGCCGATAGAATTTGCGTGCATGATATTATTAGGACTCATTGGCAGCGAGTTCAGCACAATGGTGATACCGCCCATATCAACACGGACACTGAGCCCCATATTGTCAACGACACCTGCGGAATACCCTCCCCACGCGCGATTCATGTAGGAACCGTCGGTGATTGCGCGGACTTTCCCTTTGATGCGCACCGGCGTTCCATAGAGAGGATCGGATTTACCTCCGACATCCAGAGTGACAGTTGCGCCAACTCCCGCTTCCGCCGCAAGCCGCGCCGCCTCCGGATCCCAGAGAGGTATAAAAGCGGAGTCCACACCCTGACGGAGAATTTCATGGAGCAGTGAAGTACCATCCCCCGGTGTTCCACCGCCGATGTTATCACCCGAATCTGCAATCGCGACCGGCGGTTTTTCCGCTTTCATCGCCAGCCGTATCGTTTCAGCAGGGTCCGGCAGATCGACAAGGTATTCCCTGCGATGAGCGAACATCATATCACCAAGTTCATCCGCCAGTTTCCGGGCAAGTTCGGGATCATTGTCTGTGGTCACAACAACTCCGGTTCCGGCATACGGTACATCCTGCTGCATAAAGCCCTGCGCAGGGCAGGCGGCTATAACTCCGGGAATATCCTGCTCAATTCTTCGGGCACGGTCCATGACCAGTTTCATAGGCAGGTCATGAGGAAGGACATTGTGAGGCGGGCCTATCATGAGCGGCTGTTTCGAAAGAGCCAGCGCGGGGGATAATTTCCCGGACAGAATGCGGTTCATCATCATGCCCGCTTCACTGCCCCTCTCGGCCATATCCATGTGCGGATAGGTTCTGTAAACGATCATCGAGTTTGCGGTGGAAGCCATCAACGGGGTCAGAGTAGCATGAAAATCAAGGGTAACGACAATGGGCATTTCATACCCGATGTTCTTGCGGATACTCTCAAGTATGTACCCTTCGCCGTCATCATGGTTGACACCGACCATGGCGCCGTGAAGAGAAAAGATAATACCATCCACCTGAGTATGTTTCAAAGTTTCCAGCATAGGCCCGAGGATGGCATCAAAAGCTTCTTCGGTAACCATCCCGGAAGGCATTGCGTTTCCGAGAGCGGAAGGAACGATTTCAATGCCCAGTTTTTCCAGCGAATTGATAAACCCGCCGGTTTCGGTGTTTGTGCCACTGCGTTTCGAGAGTATTTCATCGCCGTAGAAGAGTCCCCTGACCCTGAACTCTTCCAAACCGGTCAGTACGGGATTGAACATATTTGTTTCATGCACCATTCCGCCAATCATAACACGTTTCATGCATTGCCTCTTATTCTTATATATCATCGAGCGGGAAAATCGGCCGCCTGATTCGGGTAAAGCTGAAATTGTTCAAATTCGAGGATGTATAGCCGGGAGTATCGCTCTGTATATAGGTATTCGCAACAGGCGGCTTATATGCCTCACGGAATGCCAGACCGCCCTTGCATACGGACATACGGTAATCCTCCGGATAGACGCCGACCGATTTGGCGTGCAGAATATTGTCGGGAGACATCTTGATAGAGTTCACCACAACAACAATGCCGCCGACATCAATACGCGCTGTAAGACCCATAGTGTTCATCACACCGGCCCAATAGCCGCCCCATGCGCGGTTCAGATAAGCGCCGTCAGTAACGGCGCGAACGCGCCCGGTAATTTTCACCGGCGGACCATACAGAGGATCGGATTTCCCTCCAACTTCAAGGGTCACCATCGAACCGACACCTGCCATTGCCGCAATCCTTTCCGCCTCAGGATCACAGAGCTGAATAAATGCGCTGTCAACTCCCTGACGAAGTATTTCATGCAGAAGCGCGGTGCCGTCGCCGGTACCTCCCGCGCCGATATTGTCCCCGGAATCAGCAATCGCCACAGGAGGATTCTTCGCTTTTAAAGCCATCCGAATGGTTTCTGCCGGATCAGGCAAATCGACAAGGTATTCCTTCCTGCACTCAAACATCATCTCCCCGAGCTCATCAGCGAGACGCTGCGCCAAATCTATATTACGGTCGGCTGTTACCGAAACACCGATGCCTCCCCACGGCACATCCTGCTGGAGAAAGCCGTGAGCAGGACAAGCCGCGATTACACCGGGAATAGTTCTTTCCATTTCACGGGCGCGCTCCATGATTTTTTTCATCGGCTGGTCGTTTGGTAGAACATTCTGAGGAGGACCGATCATGACAGGAGGCTTCGAAATTGCCACAACCGGACTGATCTCGCCGGAGAGAATACGGAGCATGATTTCTGCGGCTTCCCTTCCACGGTCGGGCATGTCAATATGTGGATATGTCCGGTATACAGTAAGGGCGTCCGCATTTGCAGCCATAAGAGGAGTAAGCGTAGCGTGAAGGTCTAACGTGGAAATGACAGGGATATCTTTCCCCACTTTCTGCCGTATCTGTTCCAGTACATATCCCTCGCCATCATCGTGTCCTTCGGCAACCATTGCGCCGTGAAGTGCAAGGATAACACCATCTACCGGGACACGTTCCAGCGTATCAAGCATGGAACCGAGGACAGTATTCATGGCTTCGGCGGTTACCGGTCCGGCAGGCATTGCAAAACCGTAGACCGATGGTACTATCTCGACATCGTTTTGAGAAAGAACATCGATAAAACCTCCTACTTCGGTTCCGGTATTTCGCCTTTTGGCGATGATCTCATCCCCATAGAGAAGATCGCGGATCTTATATTCAGCGAGATCGGTAAGCTTCGGATTGAACATATTTGTTTCATGCTGGAAACAACCGATCATCACCCTTTTCATCATAAGATTCCATATTTTTCAAACGTTTTGACCAAACCTGCTCCTGCGCGAAGCTCCTCACGGACTGTATTTTCGCCCCTTACTTTTTCCCATGCACGGTTAATGACTTCATCTGCAATATCGCTGGGAACAACAACGACTCCGTCCACATCACCATAGACGAGATCACCGGGATAAACCTTTATTCCACCGCAGACAATAGGAATGTCACGTTCTTTGCCGTCCATCCGCCCGCAGGAATCGTACGGAGTCAATCCCTTGCAGAAAACGGGGAAATTCAGACTGACGATTTCACGGTAATCACGGCAGCCTCCATCCATAATCGCACCGGCTGCTTTCCTTCCAAATGCCGCATTGCTGAGAAGACCGCCCCAGAAAGCTGTCAGTTCTGCCGCATTGCACTGCGCCATTATGATCTGACCCTCTTTCAGATCGTCGATTACTTCCATTTCCAACTGAAAGGGTTTTTTGGGAACTTCTTCCACTTTTTCCATGTAGACAGTCACTGCCTCGCCCCATGTTTTCATAGTGGGGACAAGAGGTTTCACCGAGGGGTTAAGGCACTGTACCCGTACATTCATCCCATCCATGACATCCATGATCACAGCAGAGTAGCATTTATCAAGCTTGTCTTTGTACTTGAGATACTTCATTATTTTACCTTCCCGCAAAGTGTAAGGTTCGAACCACCCACATAAATGGGGAAAAATTCTCTTGAATTTTTCCCAATCTGATAAAAAAAATTATGAAGGTTGCAATAATACCAAAAAATCTAAAAAAAACAACGTACTAATATAAAAAAATGGGAAGGAATCATCAAGGATTTTTGGAGAAATATTCGCGGAATTGAAATAATAAATAATTCGCTTACCGAGTTGACTACGATTGTTTTTAGAAAAATATTTATTAAAAAACCGTCTCAAAACCAATCTTATTATTCGGAATAGCTCTCTTTGTCTGAAGGGAAAGCGCCGGAGCGGACATCATCTATATAGCGTCTGAAAGCTTCCCGTACAGCATCTCCAAGTTCTGCATACCTTCGAACAAACCGTGGCTGCATACCGCTGAAAAGCCCCAGCATATCGGCGCCGACCAGCACCTGGCCGTCGCATTCAGGTCCCGCGCCGATGCCGATGGTGGGAATGGAGAGCTTCCCGGTGATTTCAGCGGCCAGTTCTTTCGGTATTTTTTCAAGAACCACCGCAAACGCTCCCGCTTCTTCTACTGCAACGGCATCCTCGATCACCTGCGAACGGTTTTGTTTTCCCCGTAATCCATATCCGCCGAAAACATTAACGGACTGAGGGGTCATTCCCACATGACCGATTACGGGTATTCCGGCTTTAACAATATGCCGGATGGTTTCAATCATATCCGTTCCGCCTTCCACTTTTACCGCCCTGCACCCGGTTTCCTTAACCATTCTTCCTGCATTTCGCAGGGCATCTTCGGGTGACACCTGGAAACTCATGAACGGCATGTCTATAGCCACAAAAGCCCGTTTTACCGAACGAGCAACAATTTCCCCGTGGTATATCATCTGCTCTATCGTTACCGGAAGAGTTGTATTGCGTCCCTGGAAAACATTGGCGAGCGAATCCCCTACCAGAACCATATCAATTCCCGATTCATCAAGAAGATAAGCGAAACAAGCATCGTAAGCGGTCAGGACGGTAATACGGGTCTTCTGTTCTTTCATCTTTTTAAAATCGGTAACTGCAAGAGGCCGTTCGGTCATCATTTCCCTCCGGGATGATAGTAGGTAATCCCGTGGCGGGGTTCCACAATTTTCGTTATCAGATCGCGGAGATCGCCGGAATGGGTTACAAAATTGATATTGTCGGTGTTGACAATGAATACAGGGGCGGCGGTATAATGGAAAAAGAAATCGTTGTATGCATTGTTAAGAGCTTCTATATACTCGCGAGATATATTTTGTTCGTAACCCCGCCCGCGCATGGTTATTCTTTTCAGAAGATGGTCGGTCGAAGCCTGCAAGTAAACTACAAGGTCCGGCGGAACTATTTTCGGCTCGAGTACATTGCAGACAGTTTGGTATAAATCGAGTTCGTCGTCATCAAGGGTCACCGATGCGAAAATTCGATCTTTCTGGAAGATATAATCTACTACAAGCGGTGATCCGAAAAGGTTCGGGGGCGGAAGCTCCATATACTGTTTGAACCGTGAGATAAGAAAGAAAAGCTGAGCCTTGAACGCATACTCCCGCGGGGAACGATAAAAATCCTTGATAAAGGGATTCGTTTCAAAATCCTCGAAAACGGATATTCCATTGAAATACTCCGCCAAAAGACGGCAAAGGCTGGTTTTTCCCACCCCTATCACTCCTTCAACTGCTATATATCGATGCGGGCATTTCAGCGGATTCGGGTCCATATAAGATACCACCTGTATGATGGGTTTGTATTTGTTCTCTCACAACAGGTTCAAGGAATTCATTTTTTTTACTCCCGATTCTTCCAATCCATCCAAAAGTTCGCTGACGCTCATGTCAAGGACAGGATGAACAAGATCGGGCGCAATATCTGCCATCGGACGAAGCACGAACTCACGCTCATGGAAAAAAGGATGGGGAATTGATAATTCCTTTGTACTGCTTACCAGATCATCATAGATCAAAATATCTATATCAATGTTCCTTGGCCCCCAGCGCTCTTTTCGCTCCCGCCCCAAATCATTTTCTATCTTCTGGCATACTTTAAGCAATTCTTTTTCATCGAGATCGGTAAGAATTTCCACAACTGCATTCAAAAACCGAGGTTGATGGGTAACTCCTACCGGTTCGGATTCGTAAACGTGTGAAACCATGCTGATTTTTATTCCAGCGCTATTCTTTATCATCTGCACTGCTTCACGCAGAAGGAGAAAACGGTCGCCCAGGTTTGAGCCAAGCCCCAGATATGCGGTAACTGTCATATTTCGCATTGAACTTCTACCTCTACAGTATCGAAAGAAATCTGCAGGGGAGCATTCGGCTTACGAATTCTGACTATAAGCCTGCATTCTCCAACAATCGGGCGAAGGGCATCCACTATCTTTCCTGCAAGCCGTTCAAGGAGATTACAGGTTTCCCCCTCCATGACCTTTTGAACCGAAGAGACAATCTGTGAATAATCAACCGTATCTTCAATACGGTCGCTGGATGCCGGTTTTTTAAGATCACGGAATATTTCCACATCCACTTCAAAAGACTGAGGCCTTGTTTTTTCTTCCGGATGCACTCCATGAGTAACAGTAAATTTCAGACCGAGAATCCTGATCGCATCCATGCATCACCAAAATATTTATAGTATGTGGATTTTATTACATTCATTGTTAAAGATAAGAAGGCAGATTCGCAGAGGCAAGCCCCAATCCTTCCAAAACAAGATTTGGATGATATTCCGCGTGAAAAGAGAGAATCTGGAGCAGTTTTTCTCCACCGCCGCCGGTAATTACAACTCTTTCTCCGCTTTCGACTGCCGCGGACGCTTTTGCATAAAGTACCTCAACCGCTCCTCCAAATCCTCCCGCAATCCCGCAGGCTATGCAACTCCTGGTGCTTTTCCCGATCTCACGGCAGCTGAATTCAGGGGAAACCACAGGCAGCCCTGTCTGCGAAGCAAGGGCTTCTGCCATTGTATCAGCGCCCGGAAATATATATCCTCCCCTGATTGTACCGTCAATGTCGACGGCATCTATCGTTACAGCGGTGCCGGCATCGATGACCACACACGATTTTTTGAAAAGCTGCCAGGCTCTATAGGCAGCAAGCGCCCTATCTATTCCATACTCTTCAGGATGGTCATATTCAACCTTCAAACCAAGATCGGAAGCCGTTCTGGCTATTACAAGGTAATCGGGCATTTGAAGATGGAGAATACGAAATAACGGTTCACGATGAACAGGCGACACGGAACATGCGGCAATCCTCCGGGGAGTCGGTATCGAAGAAAGAAGATCGCGAATCAATGCGGCAAATAAATCTACTGTTTCCGGGTAAGGGATGTGAAGCGGGTTTATGACAGTTTCACCATCCCATAAGGAAAAATGTAGTCTCGAATTTCCGCTGTCGAAAAGTGCAATCACGGTTATTTTCGTTAGAATGGTTAAAGATGAAATATAAAAACTGAAGTCTGAAATCTGAAAACGAAGTGCATCTTTTTGAAAAATAAAATAACGAAAAAAATCTAAAAACTTGGCAAAACAGCTTAAAGAATGATAATATCCTTTTTACCTGTTCACCTTATGTAACAGAGGCTACCTCAAAAAATTGAAAGCCTTCCGGTTCCCCCCCTATAGCACAGAGTGGATTCATGGGGTGAGTTTCGATTGTAGTCCGGTCATAGATTCGTACAGGGGCCGGAAACGATCGAGAAATAAGGCGAGGAGAGTTTCACGGTCAGGTGAAATGCCGGTTTCCAGAAAGAGTGACGTCGCATCCGGCAGCCCCGCTTCCAGAAATTCCTCTTCCTTTTGGGAGATATTGACTCCCATGCTGATAATTACCGATAAGACATCTTTTCCCCGGATGATCGTTTCGATGAGTATCCCGGAAACTTTTCTGCCTCGTATCAAAATATCATTAGGATCTTTGATCGTACAGGTGACACCGGTAAGGGTATGAATAGTGCCGGCCATGATTTTAGCTGCCTCAACTGTCAAACCGGTCATTTTCTCCGGATCAGCGGGGGGAGGAACGATGATCGACACCCACATGCCTTTCCCGCGAGGTGATGACCAACTTCTGCCTTTTGTCCCACGGCCTTCGGTTTGTGTGAGAGCGCTGACCGCAGTCCAGGATCGACAACCTTCATTAACCAATCCTTTTGCGAAATCTATGGTAGACGAAATCTCTCCGAGATCATACCAGGGGATATTCCCCTCGGAAGATAAGATAGTCCCGATAGTTTCAAACTGTTTTTCCGGTATCCTTTCCATACGTTCAGAGCTCTACGAATAAAAGCGAAAAATCATGGTTGGCAACCGAGTGGGTCAAAGCGCCGATCGATATATAATCCACTCCTGTTTCGGCAATTTCACGAACATTTTTTATGCCAATATTACCGGAAACTTCAACCCGAAAAGGTCGTTTAAGCTCGGTCGAGATTTTTCTGATCAACGACACTGATTTCTTGATATCGTCGATATCCATGTTATCAAGCATAATGATATCAACCGGAGTATATACCGCCTCAAGCACTTCTTCGTAAGATTTGCATTCAACCTCGATTTTGTAGTTCGGGAGATTGCTCCCCACATACTCGATTACACGGTCGACAGCGATTCGTATTCCTCCGGAGACAGCGATATGATTATCTTTGATAAGCACCATGTCATACAATCCGAACCTGTGGTTCGAACCTCCGCCGACTTTTACCGAGTATTTATCCAGATGCCTCAAAGTCGGAACTGTTTTCCTTGTATCGAGGATTTTTGCGTTGCACCCTTTTATGAGTTCTCCATACTGTGCGGTTTTTGTGGCGATGCCGGTCATTCTTCCAAGGAAATTGAGTGCTGTTCGTTCGGCTTTTAAAATCGAGGCGACAGAACCGGTTATATCCGCAACCTTGTGCCCCGGATTAATAATCTGGCCGTCCTTATAAAGAGGCTTGGTCTTGAGAGCGGGATCAACCTTGTGAAAAACCTTCATCGCCACATCTATTCCCGAGAGAACACCTTTTTCCTTGCTGAAAAGGAAAGCGGTTGATACCAGTTCGGCCGGAACTGTGGCTTCGGTGGTTATATCGCCGGTACCCATATCTTCGGAGAGCGCCCGATCTATGAGTTCGTCAGTCTTTTTCCAAAATTCTGTTTCCATTATTCCTCAGTCCATTTCTCGGCTAGTTTCTGTATGGTTCGGGGAAGAATTTCATGCTCTTTTTCAAGAATTCTTTTCTGAAGTGTCTCGGGGGTGTCGCCAGGCAATACCGGCACTTTT
>JBAYHX010000105.1:0-9066 GCA_041665965.1 Candidatus Latescibacterota bacterium | reverse complement strand
TGGAATATGACAATGTGATGAATTCCCAGAGGGAAGTCATTTATGAGCTTCGAAACGCCGCCCTGAAAACCACCAATGTCCGTGACCGGCTCTTTGAGATGGTTGATACTGTACTGGAAAGCATGATTCCCGAGTATACAGATCAATCCGGAAAACCGATCGATTGGGATATGGAAGGTCTGTTAGTCAAGTATACGTCAATATTCTTCTCACGGTTCACCCTCACGGATGATCAGGAATTGACATTAACTCAGGAAGGATTGTTCAATCATCTTGCTGAGTCGGTAAAAAAATCCTATTTGCAGAAAGCTGCGTTGATCGATCCGGAAAGCCTTGCCTGGAACGAGAGGATCATCCTTCTAACCTCGATTGATAATCTCTGGAGGGAACATCTCTATGAGATGGACCAGCTCAAGGAAGGCATTGGACTGCGAGGATATGGACAGCGTGACCCCCTTATAGAATATAAACGGGAAGGATATCTTGTCTTCGATGCAACGTTGAACACTATCAGCAGTACTACATTGAAGACCTTATTCGGAGCTATTTCCAAAGTTCAGTTTGAACATGAAGAACGGATGGCGCAAAGCAGAATTGCTGCCATGTCCCCTATTTCAGTCATTACTGCCCGTCATGACAGCGCCGCTTCTTATGGTGCTCAAACGGTTGAGAGCGGCCCTGGCGGACAGAGTGCTGTAAAACAGAAAACAGTCCGCAATACTGTTCCAAAGGTTGGTCGAAACGATCCTTGCCCCTGCGGATCAGGAAGGAAATACAAAGTTTGCTGCGGGAAATGATTTTTTTTCTTGTATTCAAAGATCATTTCTTATATATTTTCGGTCACAAAGCGGGAGTAGCTCAGTGGTAGAGCGCCACCTTGCCAAGGTGGATGTCGCGAGTTCAAGTCTCGTCTCCCGCTCCATGATTTGGAACCGATATTAAAAGATGTCGGTTTTTTTATGTCTTCAATTCCCTGCCTCATGTGCCGCATCCTGCCATCACGGATTATCATTGCAAAAAATTTCATCGGGATAATCTCTCCGGTCTCAACTGCGTTGCTAATTTTAATCGAAAGAATTCCTCGCAGCTCTACTGCGGGATAGTTCATTCCTTGATGTTTCTTTAAAATATACTATTGGCATAACTCGAATATGACTTGACTATTTTGATGTAATTGTTTAATTTTCTAAGTTTGAAAAAAATAGATTCTTTTAGTTCTTTGTTGTTCAATAAGGAGTGGATATATGAACGAGGGAAAAATCGTCCAGATCATCGGACCTGTTATTGATATCGAGTTCCCTGCAGGTTCAATTCCCAGCATTCTAGATGCAGTTATCATTGAACGCAAAGATTCTACGAAGCTTGTTGCTGAAGCGCAGCTTCATCTTGGCGAAAACATTGTACGTTGTGTGGCAATGGATTCCACTGATGGTTTGGTACGCGGCATGAAAGTCGCCAATACAGGAAAACCAATTACCGTTCCTGTGGGGCCCGAAACACTCGGCCGTATGTTGAATGTAATAGGCGAACCTATTGATGGAATGGGGCCAGTTAACGCAAAAAACTATCTTCCCATTCACCGACCTACTCCTTCTTTCACTGATCAGAATATCGAAACAAACATGCTGGAAACCGGTATTAAAGTAATCGATCTCCTTGAGCCTTATCCGAGGGGAGGCAAAATAGGTTTGTTCGGTGGTGCAGGAGTAGGGAAAACAGTTCTTATTATGGAACTCATCAATAATGTTGCCAAACAGCATTCCGGAATCTCTGTTTTTGGAGGCGTTGGTGAACGGACACGTGAGGGAAACGACTTATGGCTGGATTTCAAAGAATCCGGAGTGATTGATTCCACAGCCCTTGTATTCGGCCAGATGAATGAGCCCCCCGGAGCCCGTCAGCGGGTAGGTATGACCGCCCTTACCCTTGCGGAATATTTCCGAGACGCCGAAGGGAAGGATGTCCTTCTCTTTATCGACAACATTTTCCGATTCGTACAGGCTGGATCCGAGGTATCCGCTCTTCTCGGCCGCATGCCCTCTGCTGTGGGATACCAGCCGACACTGGCAACCGAGATGGGAGCCCTTCAGGAGCGTATCACTTCCACCCAAAAAGGCTCCATTACTTCTGTGCAGGCTATTTATGTTCCGGCAGACGATCTTACCGACCCGGCTCCTGCAACAACCTTTTCGCATCTGGACGCCACCACCGTACTGAATCGTTCGATCGTGGAAAAAGGCATCTATCCTGCGGTAGACCCTCTCGACTCCACCTCGCGCATTCTTGACCCAAGATTGGTTGGGTATGATCACTATAAAAC
The DNA here is from genome assembly GCA_041665965.1 of Candidatus Latescibacterota bacterium. Taxonomy (GTDB): domain Bacteria; phylum Latescibacterota; class Latescibacteria; order Latescibacterales; family Latescibacteraceae; genus JAUYCD01. Next base: position 6,746 of record JBAYHX010000105.1, on the reverse strand, counting down.
AGCACATGAAGTCCAAAACATCCTGCAGCGTTATAAAGACCTTCAGGATATCATCAATATCTTAGGCATGGACGAGCTTTCGGATCAAGATAAGCTCACAGTGCAGAGAGCCAGAAAAATAGAGCGTTTCCTTGGGCAGCCTTTCTTTGTCGCCGAACAGTTTACCGGACTGAAAGGACAGTATGTTCCTCTTCAGGAAACCATTAAGGGTTTCGGGGAAATTATTGAAGGAAAACACGATAATTTGCCCGAGCAGGCGTTTGTGAATGCCGGTACTATTGAAATGGTAGTTGAAAAGGGCATGAAAATACTGGGACGGCAGTAATTATGAGCGACTCAACTACCTTCCGTTTGGAAATCATAACTCCGGAACGTGTGCTTGTATCAGAAGATGTTGATTCCGTTGTAGCGCCCGGATCACAGGGTGAATTTCAGATTCTTCCCGGCCATACCCATTTTCTTACAAGCCTTAAAATCGGCCATGTGGTATTTGATAAAAAAGGGAAAAAGAATTTTCTCAGCATCTCGGGTGGATTTTGTGAAGTTATGCCTTCACGGACAGTTATCCTTGCACGAACCGCCGAGACTTCGGATTCGATAGACAAGGCGAGAGCGCTGGCAGCTAAAGAGAGGGCAGCAAAACGCCTGGCGTCGAAAAAAGAAATCACTATAGATGAAGAACGCGCCAAGATAGCGCTTCTTCGAGCGCTCAATCGTCTGCAGATCGCGGAAATGAAATAAGTCTGAAATCTAAAGCCTGAAAATGCGGTTCTTTTCATTCCAGTCTTACTGGTTCAGATTTTATACTTCAGATTTCAGCTTTTACAGCAGTCCTTTTGTGCTCAACTGACCCTTCACCCGTTCGTCAAAACGGACTGCACCGGATAAAGCCCTGGCAAAAGCTTTAAATACCGCCTCGATATCGTGGTGACCGTTCGAGGACTTGATTAAATCGATATGGAGATTGATTCGGGCGTTATCCGAAAACGCCTTGAAGAATTCCGGGACAAGCTCTATATCAAAGTCGCCGATTTTCTCCACCCCTGATTCCACACGATAATCCAGAGCGCTTCTACCGGAAATATCGACTACCGCCCGTGCAAGCGCGTACTCCATTGGCACATAGGCATGTCCATACCTTGCAATACCGGCTTTGTCTCCCAATGCTTCATTGAATGCCTGCCCAAGCGAGATTCCGACATCTTCCACTGAATGGTGATAATCCACATGCGTATCGCCCTTACAGGTAACACTCAGATCGAAGAACCCATGCCGTGCAAAAAGTGTCAGCATATGATCGAAAAATCCTATTCCCGTGTTTACTTTTGATTCTCCGCTGCCATCGATGGTAATGGAAAGGGTGATATCAGTTTCTTTTGTTTTTCGATTCCAGGTAGCCGATCTCGCCATAATTACCTCTCATCTTTCAGTTCGTACAGTATCCGGGTAAGATAATTCAGAAATCGACGGTTATCGGATTGAGTGGAAACCGATACCCGAAGTGCTTTTTCAAGCATTGGATATGAGGATACATCGCGGATAAGTATTCCCTCTGCAAGTAATCTTTCAAATATCTTTTTTGGCGCGAATGGGGTTTCGAACAGGATGAAATTGGCTTTGCTCGGGTAAGCGGTGACTCCCTCAATTTTATTCATTGCATCGATCAAAGGTTTTCTTTCACCAATTATCTCTTTTACTTTTGTATCCAGCTTCGTGTAATTTTCTAAAAGTTTCAGGGCAGAGGCAATAGAGAAAAAGTTAATGTTATACGGTAATTTTGCCTTCCCCACTTCTTTTGCCATATCCGGGTTCATGAGGCCGTATCCGACACGAAGGCCGGCCAGAGAAAATGCTTTAGAAAAAGTGCGCAGCACCACAAGGTTACCGTATTCTTTAAGGAGGCCAGCTATAGTTTCACCCGCAAATTCGAAATACGCCTCATCGACAACAACCGGCGCGTCTGTTTTTTGAAGAATGCTTTCGATTCTTGAGAGCGGATACATACATCCGGTCGGGTTGTTCGGATTACAGATGATGAGCATATCGCCGTCTTTAAGGAACTGCTTCTCTATCTCATCACAATCGAAGGTATAATCATTCCTGAGCGGTACCGAAATCACTTCTGCTCCTACAACTGTGCCGATAAGACGGTAAAGGGTGAACGTCGGCGATGGTATCACCAGTTTTTTCCCCCGTTCCAGAAATACCGTGAGAAGAGCCTGGATGATCTCATTCGACCCGTTCCCAACCAGGACACCATCAGCTTTCCAGCCGGCGTATTCAGCCAGCCGTTCTTTGAGTTCTTCCGGAATGAAAGGCGGATAACGCGACCAGCTCCGCTCCATTGCGAATTCGAGAATTTCCTTCTTCAGTTCACAGGGAACATCGTACGGATTCTCATTCTGGTTGATCTTGATCTCGTATTCATATTCACGAAGCGTATAGGCAGAAATTGCCCTGACTTCGGGCTTGATTCTTTTTATTACCGAATCATTTTTCATCTTTGTTTCCGATTTCTGAACCGTAAATAGTCAATCTTATGTGCGTTTTACATTAATCATTCAGACTTCATTCGAATTGTCACTGCCCGTGCATGGGCGTCAAAACCTTCCGCACGAGCCAGCCTGTCGATTTTCAGGCCGTTCCGCATTATTGCTTCACGGGTATATTCGACAACATTCATGCATTTCTGAAAATCATATACACCAAGCGGCGAAGCATACCTCGCCGACCCGGAAGTCGGAAGCACATGATTCGGACCCGCAAAATAGTCCGATACAGGCTCAGGTGAATAATCTCCGAGAAAAACCGCTCCCGCATTTTTGACCTTTTCAAGGAGAACATAGGGTTCTTTTACCATGAGTTCCAGATGTTCCGGGGCAATTTCATTCACCGCCTCGACCGCTTCATCCAGATTCCGAACGATGATTACATCATTTCCGTCAAGAACCTTTTTTATATCCTTTGCCCTGCTGAGGTTTTCAACCTGGGAATAAAGTTCGGTTATCACCGCTTCCGCGAGAGTCCGGGACGGGGTCAGGAGAATTATCTTTTCCATCCCGCTCCCATGCTCTGCCTGGCTGAGAAGATCCGCGGCAACGAATGCAGGATCGGCCTTTTCTTCCGCCACGATGACAATCTCCGAAGGTCCAGCGACCATGTCGATGTCGACCGTTCCGAAAACAAGTTTCTTGGCGAGAGCAACATACATGTTTCCCGGCCCGACAATTTTATCCACTCTCGGAATAGTCTGCGTTCCGTACGCAAGGGCGGCGATTGCCTGAACACCTCCGATCGTATAGATTTCTTCTATACCCAGCTCCACAAACGCGGCGGCAACATGGGGATTTTCTTGAAACCGCGCGGGCGGCGTAACTGCTGCAATACGTCTGACTCCGGCTACCTGGGCAGGAACGGCATTCATGACAATGGTCGAGGGATACGCCGCAGCGCCTCCGGGCACATACAACCCGACCGAATCCAGCGGGGTATAGCGCATCCCGAGCCTGACTCCGTCTTCCCCATCGATCCAATACGATTCCCTGACCTGTTTTTCATGGAAACGGCGGACATTATCGATCGCCTCACGGAGCGCATGCAGGAAATGAACGTCAACCCTCGAATGGAGATCGAGCAGTTCGCTTCGGCTGACACACTCGACCGCGGGAAGGGTTACTCCGTCAAAACGGCCGGTATACTCCATTACTGCGGCATCTCCGTTTTCACGGACATCACTGATGATCGTCTCGACCTTTTTCTGAATTTCCGGGTCGAAAGCGCTCTCATTCTGACGGGAAAACTTTTCAAGGATTTCCTGGGTGTATTCGACAATTTTCATCAATATATCACTTTATTCAGAGGATACTCGATGATTCCCTCGGCGCCGTGTTTTTTCAGCACCGGAATCAGTTCACGAACTTTTGCTTCATCGATGATGACCTCGATAGCCAGCCATCCCGGGGTCTTGAGATGTGAAACGGTCGGATTCTGAAGACTGGGAAGCAGCGTGGAAAGCTCATCGAGTTTCGAATCGGGCAGGTTCATTTTCAATCCTACCTTGGACTCAGCATTGAGAGCCCCCTGAAGAAGCATGGCCAGATTTTCCACTTTTTCCCGCTTCCAGGGATCCGCATACGCGGAACGATTCATCACCAGCACTGTCGTGGATTCAAGAATGGTGCCGATGATCCTGAGTTTATTTGCGCGGAGAGAGGAACCGGTAACCGTTACATCGACAATGGCATCCGCAAGCTCGGGCGGTTTTACCTCGGTCGCACCCCAGCTGAACTCGATATTGGCCTTGATGCCACGATCCTCGAAATAGTTCTTGGTGTAGTTCACCAGTTCGGTCGCGATCCGCTTTTCGGAAAGCTGGGAAATATCCTTTATGTCCGAATCCTGGGGCACCGCGACAACCCAGCGCACCGGAACAAATCCACCCCGTGCATAGAGAAGGCTGGAAACCTCAACCACATCGGAGCCGTATTCCCTCACCCAGTCCTGACCGGTGATTCCAGCGTCGAGAACCCCGTCCTGAACATACCGCCCCATTTCCTGGGCGCGTATGAGAAGCCCCTCGATCTCGGGATCGTCTATATTCGGGATATAGGAACGATCCGAAAGACGAATCCGATATCCGGCTTTTTTGAAAAGATCGAATGTGGATTCCTGGAGACTGCCTTTGGGAAGGCCCAGTTTTATCTTATTCATGATTCTATTATTCCTCGTTATTGAGAGTTGCAAAACCTTCAATGTGACAGAACAACAAATTAATAAAAAGATGCGGTATGCAGGCAGTAAAATTATTTTACTTTTTTTTTCCTGCTGCCGTACCGTTTTTTATTTCAGTGCTTTGACCCCTTGTTCGAAGCGGTCGATCCCTTTTTCGATGACCTCGACCGGAACCGTATAGGAAAGCCGTACATGGGTATCGGCGCCGAAAGGATCTCCCGGGATAATCGCAATCTTCCACTCATCGAGCATGTAATTGCAGAATCCCAGCGATCCTTCGATCAACCTGCCGTTATAACTCCTACCGTACAGGGATGAAACATCGGGAAATGCATAGAATGCCCCATCCGGAACAAGACACCGTACTCCCTCGATAGTGTTCAGCCTGTCAACCATATACCGACGGCGACTGCTGTACTCCTCTACCATTCCCCCGATAAAATCCTGCGGCCCGGTAAGCGCTGCCAAAGCCGCTTTCTGGGAAACGGAAGTCGGATTCGACACCTCCTGGCTCTGCACGGCGTCCATAGCCTTTATCAATTCTTCCGGCCCGGCTGTGTATCCGATGCGCCAGCCGGTCATGCAGTATGCTTTCGAAACACCGTTTATCGTAATGGTTCGGTCGAAAATATCTTTTGAAAGCGAGCCGATGGATGTATGATGTTTCCCGTCATAGATAAGCTTCTCGTAAATCTCGTCCGACAGAACATACATATCCGAACCGACTATCACCTCTCCAAGTGCGCGGAGTTCTTCCGAACTGTAGATCATCCCGGTAGGGTTCGAGGGAGTGTTCAGAATGAGGAGGCGGGTTCTTGCGGTGACTGCGTCTTTCAACTGGCGGGGGGTGATTTTAAAACCGTTCTCCGCTTTACACGGGACAATCACCGGTACTCCGCCTGCCAGAGTTACCATTTCGGGGTAAGAAAGCCAGAACGGCGACGGTATGATAACTTCATCGCCCGGGCTTATCATCGAGAATATCGCCAGGAAATCACTGTGTTTCGCTCCGCAATTCACCATTACCTGGGATGGCGAATAATCCAGCCCGTTATCGTGATAAAATTTCTCGCAAATCGCTTTTTTCAGATCCGCTATACCGGAAGAAGGCGTATACCGGGTAAACCCTTTCCGGATAGCTTCACAGGCGGCATCGCAGATATGTTTCGGGGTATCGAAATCCGGTTCCCCCGCACTGAATGGAATCACATCGATTCCGTTCGCTTTCATCGCGTTTGCTCTAGCAGAGATAGCAAGAGTCATCGAAGGCTTGATCATTTTTACTACGGGCGAAAGAAACATACTCTATCTCCATCGTCATGTTGTGTATTCAGCGTTTATCTTAATATATTCATGTGAAAAATCAGTTGTATAGATTACCGCATCAGCCTGACCCATACCAAGATGGATATCGACACCGATATCACGGGATCTCAGTTTTTCGCTCATCTCCTTTTCGTTGATCGGGAGCGCACGTCCGGTATCGAAAAGGGTTACGCCCTGAACGGAAATCGTTATATGGGATTCATCGATAGCGACTCCCGAATACCCGGCTGCGCAGATTATCCTTCCCCAGTTGGGATCGCATCCGAAGAATGCTGTTTTTACAAGCGGCGAATTTGCGATTGCCAGACCGACCTGACGGGCATCTTCATTCCCTGCAGCTCCGGTAACACGAACGGTAACGAATTTTGTCGCACCCTCGCCGTCGATGACAAGGGCTTTTGCCATACGCATACAGACTTCGGTCAATCCCTCCGTGAACTGGTCGAATGCCTTGGAACGGCTTTTAATGGTCGCGTTTCCCGCTGTTCCGTTGGCCAATATCAGCGCTGTATCGTTGGTGGACATATCGCCGTCCACCGTTATACAGTTGAAACTTACCGAGACCGCATGTTTCAGCGCTTTACGGAGCGCCGAAGGCTCTATATCCGCATCGGTGGTGACAAAACACAAAAGGGTGGCCATATCGGGACATATCATACCCGAACCCTTGGCAATAGCTCCGATACGGA
>JBAYHX010000104.1:0-9068 GCA_041665965.1 Candidatus Latescibacterota bacterium | reverse complement strand
TTCAAACTGTAATATCAAGGTACGGATTGAAGAGAGTGTTCGCGAGGATGATGTGTATGTCATCCAGACCGGGTTTCCGGATACCAATGAAGCGCTTATGGAACTGCTCATCATCATCGATGCGCTCAAATATGCTTCGGCTTCGAGAATTACCGCTGTCATGCCCTACTATCCCTATGTCCGGTCGGATAAAAAAGACGAGCCTCGAATTTCCATCACCTCCCGTCTGGTGGCAGATCTTCTGGAGACAGCTGGGGCCAACCGTATCCTTACAATGGACCTTCATGCGCCGCAAATCGTCGGCTTTTCAAGGATACCGGTGGATCAGCTCCAAATCCAGCATACAATGAGCAATTATATTGCGGAAAAACACCTTGAAAACTTTGTCATCGCAGCGCCGGATGTAGGTTCCGCAAAGAGAGCGGAAGCCTTTGCCCGCCGTCTCGATGTCCCCATGGTGATCCTTGACAAACGCCGTTACTCTGATAACGAGAAGGCGACTGTGGTAAGAATCATCGGCGATGTTGTCGGGCGGGATTGTGTCATTATCGACGATGAGGTCAGCACCGGCGGTTCGATGATCGAAGCCTGCCGTGCTTTGAAAGAGCATGGTGCAATGAATCTGATCGCCGGATGCACCCACGGAGTCCTGACCGGCAAAGCCTGCGAGCGTATCGAGGAATCCCCCATCAGTGAATTCGTAACAACGAACACAATCGATCAGACACGACATAACGGTTACCCTAAAATAGCTGTGCTGAGCGTAGCGCATCTCTTCAGCGAGGCCATCGCCGCAATCCATATAGGTACTTCTGTTTCCAAGCTGTTTACATGATGCAATCAATTTTCGGGGGCATGTAATGAAAAATATTCTTGTCATCCACGGCCCGAATCTCAATCTCCTTGGAACACGTGAAAAGGGGATCTACGGTGAAAAACCACTTGATGCGATAAACCGGGACATTATCAGTCATGGCGCTTCCATCGGCCTCATTGTGGATTCATTTCAATCGAACGCCGAGGGTGAAATTATCGATGCGATCCAGAATGCGTCCAAAAAATATGACGGCGTGGTAATCAATCCCGGGGGATATACTCATACCAGTGTCGCCATCAGGGATGCGATTGCCGGTGTATCGATTCCTTTTGTTGAGGTTCATCTTTCCAATATCCACAACCGTGAGGAATTTCGGAAAACCTCGATAACTGCCCCGGTCTGCCGCGGACAGATCAGCGGTTTCGGGGAGCATTCGTATATTCTGGGATTGGAAGCCATGAGGAAAATACTGGAATAAACAGTAGTAATAAAAAATGCGGAACCTATAAAAAGTCTGTGAAAAAGTCTCGATTTTTATTTCCGCCGGAAACTCACCCCCTATCCCCCTCTCTATCCTATAGAGGGGACCTATAAGGCTTGCAATGAGTTATCTCCTCTCTAGTATAGAGAGGAGACCAAGAGGTGAGTTTAGAAGAAGCGGAAATTTCACTCAATAATGTGTTTTTTACAAGCCTATAAGCCACTCTATAGGGAATCCGCAAGTAGTTGTAAGTACATCTTACCCGTTTGTTATGTTGAGTGATTACGTCCTTGACAGTCGACACCCCGGTCGTGAATAAGGTTGTCTATACCGCAATTACTTCATACCACGTTTCAATTGACCATTAACCCGGCTGCACCATGGATTATTATACTATTGCTGCACAGAGGACGCTCCTCGAAAAAGAGTTTACCGGAAAGGTTATCGATTCGGTCAGGCTTAAAGATTTCACCCTGCTCTATCTTGGCTTTGAGGGTGATAAAGCGCTCAAACTCGCCTGCATCCCAGACATGCCGTATCTCTGTGTCACAGAAAAACAGTTCATTCCCCTAAAGAATACACAGGACTGGCATTTTTCAAAATTTGCCGGTAAAAAATTGGTCGGCATTTCCCAGACACCCGGAGACAGAATTCTCACATTCATTTCAGAATCCGGCTTTCGTCTGATTTTTGAAATGACAGGAAGAAATGCCAATCTTATCGTCGTGGACAGTAAGGATGTTATTGCCGGTTCCACCCGGCAGGTAACAAACCGGGAGAGCGGATTTCGCGCCATCTGTACCGGTATTCCCTACCAGCCCCCGCCTTCTCGGGAGTTCCCCAATTTATCCACAGCTTCCCTCGATACCCTGAAAATTCTGCTTTTCGCACATGACGGGCCGGTATTGGAAGGCCTTACTACGCTCACGGGGGGAAGCAGACTCTTTGCGGGGGAGGTACTTGCACTCAGCGGTATCTCTCCGGACACACAGATTGCCACGCTCATTCCGAAAAAGGCGGAAAAAATGTTTGCCATTGCCGCCCGGCTGGCGGAAATTATCGACAGCGGCGGAGAGGGCGGCACCGTTGTCATGGACCGGAAAACAGCAATTCCACGCGATGTGTTCCCCATTCCCATAACCTCCGCAGCAGATCGGGATCGATATTTTGATGATCTCAATGAGGCAGTGAGAATTTATGGCAAAGAACGTGAGCGTGCGCTCGAACTCAGAAGCGTTCTCCAGTCGATCAATTCAGCCCTGGCCCGTGAGGAAAAAAACATATATGGAACGATCGGCAAGATCGACAAAGAGCGCGGCGGGGAATCAGAGGCAGAAGATATCGAACGTCGGGCGAATGCTCTTCTGACAGGTCTTAACAAGATAAAAAAGGGTATGAAATCCGTTCTCCTCACCGATCCCTATACCGGTGGGGAGATCGAAGTGGAGCTTGATCCCTCGCTCGACGGCCATTCTCAAACAGAACGCCTGTTCACCCGCGCCCGTAAACTTCGTTCAGCCGCCATAATGGCGAAGAAAAGGCTGGTCTTGCTCTCAAAGCGTCTGGAAGAAATTCAGGCAGAACGGAAATCGCTCGAGACAAATGAAGATATCCGTGAACTGAAGAAAACAGCCGCACGGTATGCAAGGAAAATCTCCTCTTCTCAAAAACCCGAAGAAGCCGAGAAATTCCCCAGGCGATTTACCTCCGATTCCGGTATGGAGATAGTGGTAGGCAGGAATGATGCCGAAAATGACGAACTGGTCCGCTGGGCAAGCCGTAATGATATCTGGCTGCATGCACAGGGAGTTGGCGGCTCGCATGTCATAGTACGCTCACCCGGAAAGCAGATGCCCGATCACAGGAGTATCGAGCAGGCAGCCTCAATAGCGGCATACTATTCAAAAGCCAAAACGTCGGCTTTTGTCCCCGTTGCATGGACGCTGGTCAAATATGTTGTGAAACGAAAGGGACAGGGCCCGGGGAAGGTAACATACAGCCGTGAAAAAGTAATTTTTACAGAACCGGCAAAGCCCGCAGGGGATTGAGTTTCAGCCGGGATATTTCTGCTCATAGTGTTCCACAATACGGTGAATGGTAATCACTATATAGAGCAGTAGTATCACAATTGAAGGAATAGTGATGTTGATTAGTTTCATGTGGGCAGCAAAAAGGTACAGAGAAAAGCAATAGAGTATGACCGGGAAACCGAACACTACCGGAATCCCTATTTTCAGCGGGGACAGAAAACTGAAAATAAGTGCGGCAAGGACACCGGCAAGAATTGTGAAAATGAATATAATGTTCCCCGGAACAACGGTAATAAATTTTTCTTCCAAAAGAGTGGAAAGGGCGGCGGCATGAATCTGTACCCCGGGAAGAGCACTGTGCCCGGGGACTTTTTTGAGGTCTCCGAGTTTTGAGGAGCTCGATCCGATCATGACAACTTTGTCTCTGAAAATATCCGGTGGATACTGGCTTTTCATCACTGATGCCAATGAGATGGAACGGTATGTCCGGCCGGTCAGAGCGTAGTTCAATCTCATAAAACAGTGTTTGTCTGTTGGAACGAAGGTATCTCCAAATCGGCTTCCTTTCGTCGAAATGGTAACTCTTTTGTGATCCAGCCCTTTAACTCGCAGCCACATCTGGAGTGCGGCCGAAGGCAGGAGCCGGTGATTGTAAGTTATGTATAAAGGTATATGTCTGACGATGCCGTCCGGATCCGGCAAATAATTGGTAAAACCCAATCCCTTTGAAGAAGTTACGAGTTCCCGGAAAGGAAGAGTGATATTTTCGGCCTGTATAAATTCGATATTTTTATAGTTTGAAGAATTGAACCAGTTATCAGTAAAATCATCGTTATATACGGTATCGAGAGGACGTTTTCGTTTACTCTGATTATCAAGGTTGACATAATATCCCGAAATGACATTCCCCGCTGAAGCGACCGAATCGACAAGGGCCTGATTATCACTTATTTTCCCCCCGTGCATGAGAATTACATCCAAAAAAACAAACTTTGCTCCTCCGTTCTTGACCTGACTGATCACCTGCGCAAAATACCGTCGAGGCCAAAGTTTGAAATTCCCTAAAAGTTTGAGGGAATAATCATCAATATCGATAATCACAATGTTATCGGAACGGGAAACCTGGTTCTGACGGACAACGGTGTGCCTGTCATCTATATTGTTCTGGACATCCAGAAAAAACCGGTATCCCATTGTTTGAGAAATGGCGTAGATTATAACCGCTGTAAACGCTCCAAACAAAGCGGTCGACAATTTTTTCTTAAGCTGATTCACTTTTACCATTAGAACTGAGAAAATCAATTTTTAGCGCATGCTTGACGGATAATATCTGAAAGCCTGGCAAAATCGATAGGTTTTTGAAGGACAACATCGATATTTTTTTCACGGTTATTAAAATCATCTATTTTTGTTTCCCAGCCGGTTAACAAAATAATGAATGTATCGGATCTTTCCTTTTGTATATGCCTTGCGATATCCCAGCCTGTAAAATCGGGTATGTTCAAATCTGTAATGACAATGTCAAAACACTTTTCCCGGAAAAGAGCCATGCCTTGTTCGCCGCTAAGCGCAGTAACAACTTCATATCCGTCTCTTTTAAGGTACTCATGGAGAATTTTACAAATATTTTCTTCATCATCTATAACCAGAATACTCCATTGTTTTCGTAAACTATCTTTATCATGTACCGTTGATAATGAGCTTTTCTCTACCAGCAGCCCGGGGAGCAGGATAGTGATACGGGTTCCGGAAAATTCATCGCTTTCCACAAGCATCTCACCCCCGAGATTCTTGATTATTTCGTATGAGACAAACATCCCTATTCCGGTACCACGTGTTTTTTTCGTTGTATAGAACAGTTCGAACACGTGCTTTTTCGTTTCTTCGGACATACCTGTCCCGGTATCCTCGACACAAACGGTAATATGATCGTTTTCGAGAAATGAACGGATTGTAAGATTTCCTCCATTCGGCATCGCATCAAGCGAATTTATGATGATATTGCTCAAGACCTCCCGTATTTCATAAGGAGTTATTCGGACATGGGGAATATCGTCCAATTTTGTAATTACCGAAATCCCCGATTCCGAAGTATTCCACCGGGGCTTCAGAAATTCTATTACATCGAGGATAATACAGTTCATGTCATAGAATTCATCAGAGGGTTGAGCGCCGATATGAGAATAATTTTTTATCCGTTTAATAATTTCGGTGCCATCGAGAGCAACTCGTTTGATATTGTCTATAATACCCCGGCTTGATTCATCCAATCCCGACTGGGGAAAGAGTTTCAGATTCCCGAGGATTATTGTAAGAATATTGTTGATGTCATGAACAACTCCACTGGCCATTTCCCCCAGAGCGCTCAACTTCTCTTTTAATATAAGTTCTTTTTCGATACGTTTGTGTTCGGAAAAATCAAGCGATACAACCCGAACACCAAGAATTGTGCCCTTATACATAATCTTCCGCAAGGAAACAATGACAGGCATAAGGGAGCCGTCCTTTTTTATAACGGTATATTCGAGGGCATTGAGTTTTTCTCCCCGTAAAAGCCTGCTGAAATCTATCATTGCACGAGCCCTGTCTTCCGGAACAAGGGTTTGGAATCCCTTTTTCAGGTCATTTTTCGTATAACCGGTTTTTTCCGTACAAAGATTATTTGCCGAGATAAAATGCCCCGAATTATCCAATTCAAACACCATTTCCGGTTCTTCTATGGTGCTTGGGATAAATGATGTCTTTTTTTCGATATTTTCAGCAAAATAAAGCGTTGCGGCTTTTTCTTCCAGTTTGACGGAAAGATCGTGAAATACAATACACCGTAAGGATCGATCGTCATGCCTGAGGAGTGAAGTCTTTATTTCACAAGGAATTACCTCCTCATTTTTTGAACGTATAGACATAGGAAAGGTCAAATCCTGTTTGCACGATTCGTCTTTCAAAATATCCGGCATCCTGTGCGTGAATTCTCCGGTAACAAGATCAAAAACCGAAAGCGCGGTAATCTCTTCTTTGGTATATCCGAAAAGAACTTCCGCCGCACGGTTTGCACACAGTATTTTTCCGGTCAACTCCCCGATTATTACCGGTTCGGGGAATAATTCAAAAAGTTGACGATAATTTTGAAATTCCTTATATGGAGACAATGACGCCTCGTTCATTCGAGATTTTTTTTAAAATAAATGTTGATATAAATTCATCACAATTCCGGTTCGATTATGGGGCTTATGTATTTTGTGAAACCGCAAATACAATAATAGCGCACCGGTAAAAAACTATCGTTAAGAATAGTAAAAAGCAAGAGAATTCCTCCCTGATCTCTAACTGCCTTCAGATTACGGGGAAAGAGAGATTATATTCAGAAAAGAAAAAAGTGGTTCACCTCCCCAATTGTTCTGTTTATGTTATGTTAATGTTTAACCCGGATAATTCATAAAAAATATTCATCACAATTATTGAGTTAGAAATCCCCCACTGCCTGTCGGCATCTCCCCTTATTAAGGGGAGAATTATGTACGAGGCTGTCTTTTTTCTTCTTCGTTCAACCCCCTTAGCAAGGGGGTCGCCGTGAAACGGCGGGGGGATTTTCTCCTTGAGTTTATGAATAGATCGGGTTAAATGAAAGGATTATCATCATACGGAATCATTTCTTTATCATTCAATACACTGCCTTTTCAAAACATGAAAGGAAAAATATCATGGCTTTCTTTAAATTGGACGAAATCCCAAAACGAGAAATGCTGCCGGGATGCACAGCGCGGTTCATTCATTCAGAAAACATGACGTTTTCTCACTGGTACCTTGATAAAGAGGCAGTCATACCTCTTCATTCCCATCCCCATGAGCAGGTTACGACACTCATCGAGGGTGAACTGGAATTGACCATAGGAAGTGAAACGCGATGTTTGAGACCGGGTTCTGTGGCAATCATACCCTCCGGCTCCCCTCACTCGGTCCTGACAAAAACAGAGTGCTATGTACTGGATGTCTTCTACCCGGTGCGGGAAGATTACCGCTGAGAAAATTTTTTACCATCTGTCCTGTTCCGGTGAAATGTTCCCCATCTCATACGCAATAAAATTCCTTTGCTCCCGGCGGTTGATTATGCTACCTTCATGAAAAATGGCATACTGCATCTCGGCTTTCACACCATAAGGAGAAATTCGGGTGATTTCTTCATTTTCCTTTATTCTTCACTCGCTGCTGCTTCTCTCGATGCCGGCTTCGCTCTTTGCCCAGGCGCAGTCCGGCGGTCTCCTCCTCCGGGACTGGCAGCCGGTGAGCCAGATGGTGGTAAAGAAAACCCGCATCGACAAGCCCAAATTCCCGGTGATCGACCTGCACAACCATTTGGGCGCGTTCAGCGGTGGCGCCGACCTGCAAAAGTGCCTTCAGGAAATGGACAAGGCCGGGGTGAAAATGTGCGTCTCCCTCGACGGCCTCTCCAAAGATGACATCTACAAACAGCACATCCTCGAACTCAAGGCTATATCCGACCGCTTCATCGTTTTCTTCTCCCCCGATTTCAGCCGCATCGACGAGCCGGATTTCGGAAAGAAGGAAACCGCCCGTCTGGAAGAAGCGGTGAATATGGGCGCCCGCGGACTCAAGATATTCAAATCACTCGGCCTCACCGACCGTGACAAGTCCGGGAAACTCCTCACCATTGACGACCCGCGCACCGACCCCATCTGGGCTAAATGCGGCGAGCTCGGCATACCGGTCATGATCCACATCACCGACCCCAAGGCGTTCTTCACCCCGCTCGACAAGTACAACGAACGCTACGACGAACTGGGCGCACATCCGGACTGGCTCTTTTACGGCCCCCAATTCCCCAGGAAGGATGATGTCATCGCACAGCGCAACCGGGTTATCGCCCGTCACCCCGAAACCATCTTCGTCGGCGCGCATTTCGGCAACCTTCCGGAAGACCTCGCCCAAGTCGGGACATGGCTCGACGCCTACCCGAATTTCTATGTGGACATCGACGCCCGCATCTCGGAACTCGGCCGTCAGCCCTATACCGCCCGTAAATTCTTCATCAAGTATCAGGACCGGATCACGTTCGGCACCGACACCCTGCCCTCCTCCGATGCCTATCGCATCTATTACCGCTTTCTGGAAACGGACGACGAGTATTTCAACCCCTCGGGCGGACACCATCTTCAGGGGCGCTGGAACATCTACGGCATCTATCTGCCGGACGAGGTGCTGGAAAAGGTGTATTATAAAAACGCGGAGAAGGTGCTGGGGATAAAAAATAGTAATTTCATTCGAAAGTGAAATATATATGAAAGATCAGTATAAAATTAAATTGAGTTTGCCTCATTTGAAGTTGATGGCATATGTCAAATTACATTGGCAACTTATTTTTTGTGTATTTCTTGCTGTACTTTCATTTTATTTGCTTTTTAATAATATTATTATTTTTTACTTATCCAACATTAATATAATAGTGAAAGAAAAGAGTATCCAGATTGGTATTCTTTTGCTCACGGGACTTATCCTTATTTCTACAATAAATAATATCAATAACTATTTCCATAGATGGTTTAACAACTTATCTTTAAGTAATCCCCCCTTTGTTTTTATAGATTATCTAATGTGGTTTTGTCCTGGTTCAGCGTGAAATGGAATTTTCAGGATTAAAAATTAGTTACCACTGAGGGGTTTTCAATCCCCTCAACCCTAAGATATTTTTTGTGGCTGTCAAGGTCAAGCCCTTCGGGTGCTT
>JBAYHX010000103.1:0-9095 GCA_041665965.1 Candidatus Latescibacterota bacterium | reverse complement strand
CGACTGATGCCCCTGCATCACGGAGTCCCTGAGAAAGAACGGTACGCCCGAGATCGGATCGCACCAGAAGAAACTTCTTCCCTTTCGGATTTGAGGAGGATAAAAGTTCGGCAAGCAGACCCTCAGCCACATAGGTGCGTGCAGTTATATCAGGGCTGATGCCATGACTGTGAAGAGCTTCTCCGGTCACAGGCCCGATGACCCCGATAATTTTTCCGCCAAGAGAGCGTGCATCACGGTTTATTTTCTTAATCCCGTGGAAAAAGGCATCGACCCCGTTTGAGCTTGAAAAAATGATATAATCGTAAGTTTCCAGTTGTTCAAGAGCTTCCATAACTTCAGGCGCTGAGATATTTTCCACAGTCTCTATTGTCGGGATAAGCACCGGCACAGCTCCAAGTGAGGAAAGCCTCTCGGCGAATGCTTTAGACTGAACGATTGGGCGTGTTATCCCGATTCGAAGACCTGCAAGGGGACCGGGTTGATACCATCCAAGTTTTTCGGAAAGCTGTACGGTTTTTCCGATCACAAGGAGAGCCGGGGATTTTACTTTTTCATGCCGGGCGATTTCCACAAGAGTTGCCAGAGTTCCGTTTACCATTCTCTGCCTTGGTGTTGTTCCCCGCTCTATCAATGCCGCCGGAGTATCTGGGGATTTTCCGCCTTTCAGCATTTCTCCGATGATATATTCCAGATTCCCGACACCCATGAATACTACCAGCGTATCCACTCCTGCTGACAGTTTACCCCATTGCACAGGATCGGAAGATTTATCACCGGCTCCATGTCCCGTTACTGCTGCAATCGAAGATGAGTAATCACGGTGCGTCAGGGGAATCCCAGCATAGGCCGGTACTGCGGTAAGTGCTGAAACACCGGGAACTATAATAAAAGGAATCCGTTCTTCAGAGAGTTTCTCTGCTTCTTCCCCACCGCGTCCGAAGAGAAAAGGATCTCCACCTTTTAGCCTGACAACTTTCTTATCCTGACGTCCATATTTTACAAGAAGGGATGTAATTTCATCCTGAGGACAGGTATGACTTTCAGGGCCTTTTCCTACATCCATCATCGTACAATCCGCCCGGGCATGGAACAACAGTATGGGATCGATCAGACGATCATACAGTATCACATCCGCGCTCCGGATCAGATCAAGAGCTTTTATGGTTAAAAGCCCCGGATCGCCAGGCCCTGCGCCAACAAGGTATACCATTATATGACATTCCCTTTTATTATAAAATTTCTTAACTTTTCAGCAAGTAACCGTGCGGCAGGCTGAGCTTCTTCCCTTGGAATCGCAAAATTTTCGCGATAGATGGTGCCCTCTTTATCGGCAACCAGACCTGAAAAGACAAATTCCCTACCAGCCAAACGGGCATACGCGGCAACAGGAGCATGGCATCCCATCCCGAGTTCAGCGATAAAGGTGCGTTCGGTATCTATACTGGTTCTGATTTCATAATTTTCAACAGCGGTCAACATTTCAATGGCTCCTACGTCATCTGCCCTGCATTCAAGACCGATTGCTCCCTGACAGGGCGCCGGAAGAAGTTCCTCACAGGTAAATATCTGTGCAATTTTGTTTTCAAAGCCAAGTCGTTTTACTCCGGCGTACGCAAGAACAATTCCTTCTATTCCGTTCCTTCCAACTTTGCCGATGCGGGTTTCGATATTTCCGCGAATATTCTGAAACGATAGATCAGGGCGGATTTTTTTCAACTGTGTTATCCTGCGGTCGCTTCCGGTTGCGATGATACTTCCCGAGGGAAAGTGCGATAGAGACTGCCCGTCCTTTGATATAAGGACATCACTGGGATCTTCGCGTACCGGAACAGCCCCCAGTATAAGGCCTTCAGGAAGCTTTGAAGGCAGATCTTTCAAACTATGTACGGCGACATCTATTTCATTATTGAGAAGAGCGGTTTCTATACTTTTGACAAATGCTCCTCTTCCTTCAAAACTGGAAAGGGAAGAAGCACGGTCTATATCACCTTCTGTTTCCATGATATGTATTTCAATCTCTATTTCAGAAAATCGCTCACAAAGAATCTTCCGCGCCAATTCAGCCTGAAACAGCGCTAATCTGCTGCCACGGCTTCCAAGGATTATTTTCTTCATAAAACCCCGTTATTTCAAACAAGACCGAATTATCATTAAAACCTGTTAAATATATATCATTAATCAGTCATTCGGCAAAGTATTCTTAAAAGGTCAATTGTATATGATATCCGCTGATTTATATATATCAACAGCATTGAATTAGCATTGTGTGCGTGATTATCTTTTTTACATAGCTATAGTATATTTCTGAAATTATTTTGAAAGTCAAATTCTGAAAAAGATTGCTTCATATCGAAAAATATAATAATTTAAAGCTGTTACGATTTTTGTTTCCGTCTTCATGTAATGATATTTAACGTAAAATTTTTACCGCTTATCTATTTGAAGCAGCAAAGGTTAAAAAATGAGCAGATAAAGACGCCCTCACCATGTTCACTCTCCCGTGAACGGGCGAGGGAAACCTCTGTTATATTTTATAATCCATTCTCTTTCAGTCAGATATGGGTCTTCCCCTCTCTTTTCAAGAGAGGGGATCAAGGGGTGAGTTAAAACGCTCGATAAGCGATAAATATCTTTTTTAACCTTACCGTTTATTGAAAGGAACAGATTTTCGTCATGCTTTCCACCATAGAGAGAGAAAAATCCCCCGGAACAATAGATACCCTGAGTTCGATCCAGTTCGGGCTGGTTGTACTCGTAGCAATCATCTTTGTCGCTGTGATCGGTACAATAATCCCTCAAGGGCATTCTCTCGATTATTACCAGGACAAGTACTGGCCTTTTATTGTCATATTGATAAAGGTATTCCGGTTTAATTTTGCATATACATCACCACTGTTCATCGGGCTTTTGGGGCTTTTTGGTTTGAATCTCATCCTTTGCAGTGTGAAGAGATTTCCTCTTCTCCTGAAAACCACATTCCATCCGAATACTGTTCCCGACCATGACAGTATTTCCTCCATGCCGATACGATTCACTCTCGAAAATATCTCACTCGAAAAAATCGAGTATGGTTTTTTACACGCCGGGTTCCCTTTGAAAAAGCTCGACAGCAATTGTCTTTTCGGTGAGAAGAAACGGTTAGGATATCTTGGCGCATCCATTGTGCACATCAGCATTCTTATATTGCTCGCGGGCGGGATTGTAAGCCTTGCCAGCGGGAAAAGGGGCGAAATAGCCCTTGAAAACGGAGCAAGAACATCGACGGCTACCCTTCAGGACGGAAGTTCGCTCCCTTTGGGATTTACTGTCCGGCTTGACAGCTTCGCTGTAAAGTTCTATGAAAAATACCCTGATCGTCCCAAATCATACACCAGTTCCGTTACCATTACTCCTTCGGACGGTTCACCTTTCGAAAAAAGCATACGGGTCAATCATCCGCTCATATTCAACGGATTTACCGTATATCAATCCAGCTACGGAAATTCCGGGATGGTTTCTGAATCATCTTCTGTTTCTGACAGTGTAAAAGTGGAGGTAAAATTAAAAAACGCCGCTGAAACGATGCCGCCTCTCGCTGTCCTGGATATGACCGTAGGCAGCGAATTTCCCGTTCCCGGCCTTGGTGATAGTGTCCGGGTGATACTCTCCGAGATCCATCGCGATTTGCGCATGGGAGATCCTTCTGATAAGGCAAATCCTGCGGTAAAACTGGATGTGATTATAAATGGAAAACTATCCTGGAGCGTCTATGCATTCCAGAATTTTCCCGGTTTGAACATGCCGATGAATCCAAATTCCAATCTCGTTTTTTCCATGCTCGACCTGCGGATTTCCGGCGTCGGCTCTTCCTCCGGTTATTACACCATTCTGGGGGTGGTTCGTGATCGTGGGCTGCCGCTCATGGCTATCGGTGCGTTTTTTATCATGGTTGGACTATTTTTCTCTTTGTATATCAGACCGCAGCGTATCTGGGTTTTTAAGGAAAACGACAAATATTTTATCGGTGCGCAGGTGAAAGGGGATACAGAATCATTCAGTAATTTCATAAAAATAATCATTAAAAATATTTCAAACGATAAGAATAGGGAGAAAAAATGAACCAGCTGATAGATGTAAATCTTTTTTACGGAGCTTTCATTTGTTATGGCGTCTCTATGGTCATATATTTTTTGTCTTTCTGGAAACGCACCGGCAAACTGGCCGTTGCAGGAAATATGATTCTCCTCTTCGGCCTGATCATGCAGATAATCGGGCTTGTTATCCGTGGAACAGCAGCCCAGTTCATGCCAATAACAAATATATATGAATCGCTGAACTTTTTCAGCGCTGTCATTGTGATTTTCTTTCTATTTGTTGAGTGGAAATTTGCAAATCGTGTTTTTGGAGTTTTTATTCTTCCTGTTGTATTCCTCCTCATGGCATTCTCTTCCCTCCCATCGACATCCAAAGAGATTGTTCCGCTCATTCCCGCTCTTCAAAGCCAATGGCTGGTGTGGCATGTTGTGCTTTCATTTATCGGGGAAGCTGCTTTCGCTGTGGCATTTGGTTCAGGGCTGATGTACCTGTTCCGGGAAAAGGCAAAAGAAGGGTCGTTCCCGGCGCGCATTTTCCCCGATCTAAAAACGCTCGATACACTTACTTATCGCGCTATAGCTATCGGTTTTCCAATATTTACTCTGGGAGCTTTGATTTTTGGGGCAGTCTGGGCAAAGTATGCATGGGGTGATTACTGGAGTTGGGACCCGAAAGAAACCTGGGCGCTTATCAACTGGATTGTCTATGCCCTGTTTCTCCATGTCAGGGTGATCAGAGGATGGAGAGGACGGGCGACTGCCTGGATTGCGGTGATAGGGTTCCTTACCACCATGTTCACTCTTTTTGGAGTGAATTATCTGCTTTCAGGACTGCATTCTTACGCATAAAAAGGGGCCTATGATTTCATAAATAAATAATGGAATACTGTTTCTCGCAAAATTCGCAAAGTCAACAAAGAAAGGAAACAATATTTGACATAATTTACTATATTTACAAGATATTACATTATGTTACATTTTGCTATTGATTCTATCTTGTTGATCCTGTTAATCCTGTCTAAATATTTTCATTATTTTTCCAACTCTGCGAGAAAATAAATCAAAGATTACTATCAATATAAAAGGTCGATTCATATTTCATCGTCATAAACTTCATTATTCCTTTTCATCTTCTTCATCCGGTTCTCTGCCGCCATCCCAGCCGGATTCTTCTTCCGCATCTTCTTCGATGACTCCTTCTTCGGAAAATCGTACGGTCAAAAGTTCAATCGCCTGTTCCGCTTCCTCTTCAGGGACCACGATCAGTATTTCCCCTAAACCGTCCAAGGCAACAGGATAGATAGGCATGGTCATATCGGGAACCACTCGTGCATGAATTCCGACCCCATGCAGTAACCCTATCGCCATACCTGCCATTTGTTCGCCCCAGGCGCGATATACTGCTATCTCTTTCATATTCAGTTATCTCCGTTGCTTTTTGCACCGGTCATCTTGCGGCAAACATAAAGACGGCAGTTTTCAGTGCGGCGTTCATAGTCCGTACATCGGAGGCCATCCTCCGATACCAGCATGCAGCGCATTGGCCATTGAATGAAATAAGCGCCATCTTCATGGTAAAGCCTTGCTCCTTCGTGTATAAGCCACCATTCACGAAAAATTGGATCATGATAATCTTCATCGGATATACGCCAACGGACTGTCGTACAGCAGTCGACCCGCTCCGGACATTGCACATCAGCGCAAGGGATTTTTTTAACTACATCTCGCCCGGGACGTTGAGGAGTAACATATTCTGTTTTTGTTTGCGCCATCTCCCGATCCTTTATATAGCAGGCAGGGCCAGTTTCAGCAGCTTTTCCTCCGTAGCCTCTTCACGGGGGATTGATGCGACTATTTTTCCCTGACGCATAACCAGAATACGGTCGGAAATGCCCATCACCTCAGGAAGATCGCTCGAAACCACGATAACCCCGATACCGTCCGAAGCAAGCTGCCCGATAATCCCGTATATTTCGCTCTTGGCGCCCACATCGATTCCTCGTGTGGGTTCATCGAGGAGCATGACCTTTACCTTGCCTGAAAGAGCGCGGGCGAGGATCACTTTCTGTTGGTTGCCGCCCGAAAGATTCATGGCTTTTCTGGCTGGTGAGGAAGTTTTTATTCCCAGCTTATTAATAAAATAGTTTGTGTTCTCGCGCTCTTTCTTATCATCGACAACTCCAAACCGGGCAAATGATTTCCGTACGCTCAAATTTATGTTTTCATGAACAGAGCGCAAAGGAACTATTCCCTCCTTCTTACGGTCTTCCGGGCAAAAAGCAATCCCGTTCCTGATTGCTGCCACTGTATTATTGATTTTTACCTCATTGCCCAAAACGCTGATCTTGCCTGCTTCACATTTTGCGGCGCCGTACAGCAGTTTCAAAAGTTCGGTTCTTCCCGCCCCCACAAGACCAAAAATTCCTACAATTTCCCCCTGCCCGATTTCAAGGTTCACCGGTTCGCTGAGCCCGTGCCCGAAAAGACCCTCTGCTTTAATTACTGCACCCCCTTTGGGACGGGAACTGTACTGATAAATATCTCGAATAGACCTGCCCACCATCCGGTTGACCAGATAGTCCTGGTCGACAGCGGATACATCATCAAGAGTTTCCACAACCTTTCCATCGCGAAATACAGTGACAGAATCGCAAATCTCGAAAATCTCTTTTAAACGATGGGATACATAGATAATTGCTTTACCTTTTCTTTTAAGATCGCGAATTACGGTAAAAAGTCTTGTGACCTCACGGTCGGTGAGGGAACTTGTCGGCTCATCGAAAGCTATTACCTTTGCATCTCTGATCAGCGCTTTTGCAATTTCTACCATCTGACGCTGTGCAATGGGAAGCGTGCCCACTTTTACAGAGGAATCAACGTCTTCTTCAAGTACAGCCAACTCATTGCGGGCGTCCTCCCGCATTTTACCAAGGTTCACTACTCCGTATCGAGTAGGCATGTGGCCAAGGAGAAGATTTTCCGCAACACTCATTTCCGGCACAAGATGAAGCTCCTGGTAGATGACTGCAATGCCTGCCCTGATGGCTTCGCGGGTGGAGGTAAAGATATGGGGCTGATCGTTCAGGATAATTTTCCCTGAATCAGGAGTGTAGACACCGGAAAGAATTTTCAGAAGAGTCGATTTCCCCGCGCCGTTTTCCCCCAGAAGGGCATGCACGGTACCGCCATGGACACCGAAAGAGACATTATCAAGGGCTTTCACTCCGGGGAAATATTTCTCGATGGAATCGAAATAGATGTATAAAGAGTCTGAATTCAAAGGTCAAACTCCAACTGTTTATTTTCGCTAATAATCCGGACTAAATCTTAATACTGTTCACTTAAGGCTGGTTTCGACAGGCTCAACCAGCGGGCACTGAGCTTGTCGAAGTGCGGTTTTGGTTAAATGAACAGTATCGAACTAAACCTTCTATTGTCTGGCTCCAGCCGAAATAAGCATTACCAGCAGCCGATTTTCATTGCGATTACAGTTTTATCTCCCATAGATACCCGGAACGCGTCATCGTATCATTTTCCCCTGCGAAAATGGAGCCGTCGGGAGCAATGCTCATATCGTGAATCTGCCAGGCCGAAACTCCCTGTTCCGGATCATAAAGCTTTCCCAGATACTCGTATGAATCATTGGAGAGATTCAGGCGGAACAGCGATGCATTGCCGAATCTGCCGCCGATACCGTAAAGGAAACCGTCACTGCCTTCCTCAAAAGCCGCGATACGTTTCGGCGGGCAGGGCGCGCCAAGCAGTTTGACCTCCGCGGTGTCCGGATCGATACGAACCAGTCCGCCTTCACCCGTCCCGGCGTAGAGCATACGGTTTGAAGCGGCAATTATTCCATCCATCCCGGCAAAACCATACCTTCCTTCGAGAAGAGGAAGGCCGTGTTTGTAAAATTCGATTTTGTCTTTTTCCGGATCATACCGGTAAAGACGGTTCTGGTCCGGCCCGACGCCGTTTTGCTGCCAGGCTCTGGTTATCCCCCACCCGCCCCATACGCGGCCTTTATAATCAAGGGCAATGGTTTCCCCCTGGCCCATCCCCAAACCAGATCCTGTGAGTCCAAGAATCCTCGATTCACATGTATCAAGATTGAATGCCACAAGGTATTCCGGAGTGAATGTCTGCAAATAGGCTGTCCTTCGGTTTTCATCTATCACCATTCCCTGAACATATACATGGGGAATTGGTATCCCTATTTTTTTCAACTCGCCCGTCTTTGGATTATACCGCACGATCGCCCCGCCGGGAGCGTTCCAGTAATCGTCCACATTATGCAAAAGAGCGATTGCGCCGTATATGTGCCCATCATGTGATTTCAGAAGGGCGCGATGAAATTTGGCATCGAAAGGATCAGCGATTTTTGCATATCCCAGATCACGGAACTCGCAGGTTTTACGGTCGAATGCGCGTAAAATATCAGCGTTGAACGAGGTTATCCCCACATATACCAGGTCGGAATCGGGGTCGGCCAGAACACCGTCAAAAGAAATATAATACCTGCGCAGCCGCTCATAGGCGAGCATATCACGATAATTCCAGTGATCTTCAATTTCCGAAAGCCAGTTATCATAATGCTCATCGAATAGTTTATGTGCCTTTACTTTCACAGCGTTCTCCATTTATAAATATTTATTACGTATAACGGCTCAATTATTGCCGCAAATGTGAATCCGAATTTTTATCATTTTTGACGGCACCCTCATATTTTCAAAGGGATCGTCTTATGCCACATTATCGGTTTTCAGATGCTCTTCGGCAAGCACAGGAGTTTTTAAATTTGTGTAGAAACGATCCAGGTGTTCCTTCGACTGTCGGGGAGTCAAAAGCCCGACGATTATTCCTGTAACGATTCCCGCGGTAAGGTAGCATACCATCTGTATGGGAAGATACAGGTCAAGCGCCAGTTCGCAGTAAAAGAATGTCCCGGCCGCTGCAATGAAACTTGCCCATGCGGAAATCGGATTTGCCCTCCGCCACACAATTCCCATCCAGAAAGGTATG
>JBAYHX010000102.1:0-9129 GCA_041665965.1 Candidatus Latescibacterota bacterium | reverse complement strand
TATGATATTCTGGAAAAAGATGTGATACCTCTGTTTTATGATGTCGAGGAAAACGGTCTCCCCCGCAGATGGATAGAGAAAATGAAACTTTCCATGAGCCGGATAGTCCCCATTTACAACACACACCGTATGGTTCACGAGTATTACAACGACCGCTACAGTCCTGCCATCAAACGATATAATGACCTGAAAGCCGATAAAGCCGCTCGTACAGTGGCGCTTGCGCTCTGGAAGCAGAAAATCGCGGAGAACTGGGCAGGCATAAGGATTATGCGGGTAGATGCAGACAGCCTTGGGCCTTTTAAAGTCGGCGATAAAGTTAAATTTACGACGATGATTGTTTTGGGAAATCTTAAGCCTGAGGATGTATGTGTGGAATTGCTCGTGGGAATGGTTGACGCCTCGGGAATGCTTTTTGACACGGTCCCTGTTTCAATGGAATGGAAAGGGAGCAAGCTGAAAGGACAGCTTTTCGAAGGCATACATACCCTTACCCGGAGCGGGAAAATCGGATACAATCTCCGCGTTCTTCCCTACCATCCTGATATGGTTGCAAACAGCGATATGATGCTCATCAAATGGGCTCAGTAAAAACCTTCATCCCGTTTCTAAAAAGAGATATGAGGAATCTGTTCCATAGATGCCGGTGAAACAGATTCCTGCCATAAAGATTTCATCATGGTCGATCTTTTCATCCGAGATATCTGCGATTCGGATGGATATGTTTTTTAGAAATCCATGGATTTCCCGTAAAGATCAGCCCTGCGGTCTTCCCAGTATGGCGCGATCTTTTTCCATTCATCCAGCCGTTTGAAGTCAGTTGTTTCTATAAGCAGTCCTTCTGCATCACCGAGTTTGCCTGCAAGAGTTCCCCACGGCGTTCCGATACAGGAATTGGCAAGAAAGTAGAGAAACTGATCGTTTCCACAGCGGTTGCAGCTTGGTATATAGACCTGATTCTCCCATGCCCTGATCTTGACCATCGAATTATACAGGTTTGAATCCCAGCCGAATCTATCACAATCTTCCGTAGTCACCATTCCGGTGGAATGAGTGATGATTCCGGCTCCTTTGGACGCCAGCGCCCGATAAATTTCCGGATACATGATATCATAACAGATTGTGCTGCCTATTTTCCCAAATTCCGTGTCGAAAAGGCAGAGTTCGTTTCCTCTTTTGAATGTCTGGTTCTCGGTGAGCCAGAGATGCATCTTACGGTATTTTGCGACAAGATTTCCCTTTGGCCCCACGACAGCGATTGAATTATACAGATCGCTTCCATCCTTCTCGGGAAGACCGAAAATAACATAAGAATTCGCCTTTTTTGCATAAACACCCACTTCATCGGTGGCTGGCCCTGGAATTGTCTGCGCAATCGATACATACTCCGCCCGTGAGAAAAGGAAGGCTGACATGCCAAGCTCGCAGGATATCATAAGATTAGCTTTCTTTTGAGAAGCTTCCTCCACGCGGGTGATAATTTTTTTCAGATTTCCGGCAATGTCATTTTGATTAGAATCCATTTGCAGCAGAGCGATTTTCAGGTCTTTCATTGTTATCCCCCTATGGTATTACTTCGCTTTCACGGATTTATTCAATCATATGAAAGGATAAATATACCTTTGTTTCATTGCAATAGTTTTTTATTGAGGAGTTACCGAAATGTGGGGAATTCTTTGAAAGAAAACATTATTGTACTATTCGAAATGAATTTTTAGAATAAACAGAAAGGCATTCAATGATATTTTTCGGGATTGATGGGAGTTGTTGTGCACATCTGGATGGGACCGAAACGCGCTCAGTTCATCCGCAAATAATTTCTATCGGGCAGAGGATTCAGAATGGTATCGACTCTTTCGAAGCGTAGCTGAGAGTTGTTTAAAAGAAGAGAGTTATGGATTACTGATTTTATATGGTCGGGGTGCTCGGATTTGAACCGAGGGCCTCATGCTCCCAAAGCACAATAATACAATATTAGTAAAATGTGTATTTCATTGTTATTCAATCATAACACAGTGTGGCCTCTGCATTTACAAACTCATCACCTACTGTAAAGAGTTCACAAGAAAGTCATGAATGCCATGAATTCTGACACAAATTGACACACTCTGACACACATATTACTCTTGGCATTTCTGATATCAGCACTTATTTCTTGCCTTTCTGCCAAGGAATTTCAGTCGATTGTTTATCCAGTTTTTTTCATGATCTACATTGAAAATTAAATTAATCAATAATTTCACGAGAAGAAAATCCTTCGGTTAATGAGGATTATCCGACAGGTATAGAGGAAAACCCTTCGGGTATTATTGAATACTCTGGATTGAGACCTGGATTCATGGGGAGGAAGGAAGGAATGAAATAAGTGATGCACTATCTGTTGAACTGCTATCTGGAGCTGGGGGGTTCCAGCACTTTTGAATCTATGAAGGCTATTGAAGTTGTAATAGAAGCATCATATCCATAAACTGTCGCTTTTATATTCGCAGTTGATAATGTTATTTTTGTAATTAAAATTTCAATTGCACCACTATTCGTTGTTGTACCAGTGTTTATTGAAAGTGTTGCATCACCCTCAGTAATTGCAAAATCTACTCTTTTCGATGAAAGTGGATTTTCTTTCCCATCAGTTATTAAATATTGTATTTTGCAGTATTTAATACCACTTATTGTAGAATATTTTTCTGTTGCCACAGAAATTGATACTTTTTCTTCAGGCCCGGTAGTGCTTTTTGAACACCCTGACAGCATCACAACAAATAGCACCGAGGAAATGATTTTTAACGCCGATTCAATGCGTAACATACATACCCTTGATCAACGATTCCGACATTCCCATATACTCTTTTATAAATTTTTTTAAAAGATCCAAACAGTTACAGACGGGAAAATGGTTCTGTTGCTCTGAATATCCGACACGACACCTTTCCAGTCGGTGCTGGCAACGGTTACTGTCCAAGTAGATGGATTATACATAGCCCCGGGTGAGATTATGATGTTTTGAACCATACCCTGTAATTGTTCCCCTGAACCTGCAAAATGGAATGTTTTATTTCCAGAATATAACGGAATGTTCTTCAAATTAAAAGACCATAGAACAGTGCTTCCGGATGAATACTGCACGCAATTTGCGGAAAATGTTTTATTCGTAACATTCACCGATCCGATAATAGAGTATCCGGAGGTTGCCGCGTTGTATGAATATTTGAACGATGAACCGTTCCATACCATGGTTCCTCCAGGATCTGACCCGTTCGGGACCTTAATGGTCATACCGCGATCCTCACTCCACGGGTTCCCCCCGCTTGATATACTAAGTGTATGCGTGGCATTAAAAATAACACTACAGGTTTTCGTGTTTTGCAACTCTTTAAAGATGTCTTCTTCGATAGTAAAGTTGCCAAGATCGAGTGAAGTATTTGTCGGTTTTGTCCAATCCACGGTCAGGGAGCAGTCTGTCGAATCCTTATCGCTGTTCCAGAAAAACCGCAGAATGTTGGTTCCCGGATAAATGCGGGTCAGGTTGAATACCCCGTTGACATCCGATGCCAGGCTCGTGAAGGTGCGATACTCTTTAGTGCCATCCTGACTGATGGACTGGACATGGACTCCCTGCATGGCTTTCCCTGATTTGTCGACAACCTTGCCCGAACCGTTATATGACCAGCCTATCGGTTCCAGCATGGCGGGGAGCTTGAACTTGTATTCGTTCCCGCGTGAATCAAGATAGTCCTGAATTGCCGTGCGCAGTTCGTTCGTATCGCGGGCGCCGCGCGCCACCAGCGCGAGCACATCCCCTTCCTGCGCACCCACCACCGGGGCTGGGATTTTATTGGATTTCGGCCAGAAACAGGTCACTTTGGCGTCGGTTCTGAGCAGTGAGCCAAGCATGATGACACCGAATCCCTCATGGCTGGGGAAATCGCGCTTATCAGGGGTATAGTCGGCAAACATGTGTTGCGTCACCGGCTGGGTGATGTCAGTCCCATCCACCGTTCCGGTGATGAGGGCGTCCGAGAGAAAAGCGTAATCCTCGGTGACATATTTCCGGGGCGACTGGTAGTCCGCGAAACCGTGCGCCGCTATGCCCCCCCACCAGGTTGTCGGCATACGGTCGAGTATCTCCACGTACCGGTCGTAACCCACCAACACATGGTTCATGTAATGCCCCACCTCGTGGGCGATAGTGTGGACATTGGCTGCTTTGTTGGCATCGGCGCTCACGCACAACTCAATATTGGCGTCCGGGCCGAAGGTGTGACGGGAATGGTCGTAGACGTTGCCCTCGCTGGTGAAGACAATGCCATACTTCAGGTCGCCCTCGATCAGTGCGCGGGCCGAGGCGGCGAGAGTCGATGGCAGATTGGCGAGCCACCAGTCCACCGCCTGCGCCACGGAGGTTCGTATCGCGGCGATGCGCGCGGCTTCGGAGGAACCCGCAACAATGGAGGAGATGGCCAGCGTGATGCTTCCGCCCGAAGCGGAACACCCAGCGATTTTCGAGGCTCCTTCTTGTTCAAGGAGCGGGGACAGGGAGAACACCGAAGCGCCATCGCGCTCGCCGGTGGGAGCAATCCCCCACCACGAATATTCGCCCTCGAAGTTGTCCACCATCACCCCGGGGCGCCGCGTGTATACGAACGCCAGATTTTCGTCCGCGCCGGACTTCGGAACGAGGATTTCGACATCCTCGCCGCCCGTATAGGACACCACCACTTTCGTCGCTGCGAGCCCCAGATTGGGGGAGGATGTCACCGGCGCGACGGAGAGCGTGCCATCGCCGCCCTCGGGAAAAACGAAGGTCATGCCGCTGACCGTATCCTGAACCGCGAGGGACGCCAACGAATTGACCGTGTAGGTCTTCGCCTTACCCGTTTGTATCACATAGCCGCCGCCCTTGTCCGAGGTGGGCGAATCCTTGGAACAACCGATGAAACACACCCCAGCCGTGACAACCATCACAGCCACCCCACCCGCCAAATGATGATAATGTAACTTCATGGTGCCTCCACTGCTGAATGGTTATAACCTACATCCCCCATATCAAAATCATTTGATGAAGTACGCCTTTACTCTGGGTAATATACAGAAAGTATTGTATATTAAATAGTTAAATTATCCTTGCGATTCAATAGAAATAAATGATATTATGCAGAGAACTACAGAATTACTTATTAGCGATGTAGAAGGGTAATATGACACTACTTGAAGCAGCACTGAAATGCCCAACATGCGTAGTGAGTGTGATGGGGGATCACGCTGGAGAGGGTACTGATGCAATCTTCGATAGAAAAAAAGCCGACATAGAGCGAACAGGCGTGACATTCTGGCTCATGAGGTCACCAAAAGCACGGCCTCCGCAAGTCCAGGGAATTTGCAGGCCATTCCCTACATACGCGATATTTGTTGAACCAGCGGCCAAAGGTGGCGCTCGTCCCACAACAGAAGAAGACGCAGTCAAAGAATACTCCGATGATAAGGTATTATGGCGTAAACTTTCTAAAGATTTAAGCCCCGTCACAGGAAAACTGGATGCCGGCGCAACCGCCCTTGTTTTTGACATGATGACAACTGACACAAGCGGGACATTGGATCTGTGGGATTACGGAGAGGCATTGGATATTCATAAGCCTCTCAGGTTCATACTTGGCTGTTCTACAGTCTGCGCCGTCCGAAAAGACACGAAATCGCATCCAGAGAAAATGAAGTCGCGTTATCGTGGAATTGTCGCTGTTGCGCGACTTACCGATCCATACTGTGTCTGGATTCGATGAATCGCTAACAATCGGGTCAACCTGACCGCGATAAGCACGGCAGCGCTGAGCGGAAAGGCATTGGCGCGGCAGGTTACCCGAAGCGTTAGGCCATTGGAGGGAGCATGACATCAGCCACTATCAAACTTTTCCTTCCACGCGGGGATGCTAAGAGTTTGCGAACAGCAGAAATCTCTAATTGGACCGGGAAGGCTGTAGCAGCTCCCCGTACCGAACTTGATGAACTCTTGGCTCGCGAGGAACTCGACAAAGCAGGGGTATACATACTAATAGGCAGCGATCCGCTAACCAACGCACCTCGTGCTTACATCGGCGAGGCTGAGGTTATACGTGAACGTCTGAAGCAACACAAGTCAAAGGAGTTTTGGATCTCGGCTATCGTCTTCGTCAGCAAAGACGAGAATTTGACGAAGGCCCATGTTAGGTATCTTGAGAGTCGTCTCCTTGCTGAAGCTGCAAAGGTCAATAGATTCACACTTGAGCAAAATCAATCCGGTGGCTCAAAGCTCCCCGAATCAGATCGTGAAGACATGGAGGTCTTTCTCGCCCGCATTCGTCAGCTTCTTCCCGTCCTCGGTTCCGATATTCTCTCGCCGATCTCTCAACCCGACGCAAAAGCCCAGCGTGGTGGCGTGCTTCGGTGCCGTATGAAGGGTGCCGAGGGGCGAGGCCAGCGCACACCCAATGGTTTTGTCGTCCTTCGCGGCTCCACGGCCGTCTTGGAAGAGCGCCCATCTATGGAGAAGTACCCCTATGTCATGGCTCAGCGCAAGCACCTCATTGCTGAAGGGGTGCTTACCGAGAAGGACGGCTTTTTGGTCTTCATAAAAGATACCGAGTTTTCTAGTCCTTCTGCAGCGGCAGCTATTATACACGGCGGTAGCGCAAATGGGCTCATTGCATGGAAGACTGAGGGTGGTAAATCGCTCAAGCAACTCGATGAGCAGGCCTAACCAAAGGCCTGGAGACAATGCGGAACTACGTCCGATGTGTCTCGCGTCGAGCTCCCGACCGCGCGGCTCAGGCCTCACGTTATGCGTGAATGGAGATCAAATGCAAAAATTAATCGATAAATTTCCAGATGACGAATAAATAATCAATAATTGAGATGTCAATCTATGAACCCACTCAACACCTCTGTACAAGACCTTTTCAATCATCTAAATAGACTTAATGGCTTGTTGTTCACTCTTGGTAATCATCTATCCAATTTTGAAAAATTATTCAGAGAATCTATTTCAAAGACATCTTTCGATATATCTACGATTTATTCTGGAGCCTCCATTCCAATAAGAGATTTGACAGAATGGCCTGAGAGTGGTTTGCCAAGATATTATTCTTCCGGCCTGTTTACGTTGAATGGAGAAGAATATTTAGACCTCATTAAGGAGTTACTGGCTCGTGAGTCTGCATGGACGATTTCACAAGCTTACGAGGCTTTTGAAAAATTTCTAAAAGATATTTCAGCAACCCTTCTTTTAGAAAATCAACAATTGGCAGAAACAAAGAAAGTGAAGAAATTTGAATCAGAAAAGAAAAATAACAATCTTACAAAGACAGATATTGCCTTCTGGAGAAATTACTTAGACTATCATTACAAAAAGAACACAGATAAACTTAAGTTTCTCCGAAAAATATGCCCTGATATTTCTAAAGGCGAAAAAGAGAATAATCGTGAAATTGACCTAACTGACTGGTTTGCTGTCGTCGAAGAAGTACGGCATAGTGCAACTCATTCAAATTTTATAATAAAACCCATCAGGATGAAAATTTGGACTAAAGCCAAACTAGGAATATTGAAAGAATATTTTCCTGGTATCAACATCGAACAAGGATACCGGATAGATATCACAAGAGAGAATGCAACATTTTGTCTTCAGCTTTTTTCTGAATATTCATTTCGAGTGTACAAATTTCTGTCGATTTCAAGAGGGTATGATTGGAATATTTTACAAAAGAAAAAAGAGGAATAGCTGTACAACCATCTACTGCAAGGTACCTCCAGAGAATGCGCCTCTTTCGGTCCCTGAGCAGCACGTTAATAGTCCTATCCTACTCTCATTCATTCCACAAAAAAATCACAAATCGGCACTAATATGGTGAATCAGCTTACGGCCTGCAAACCACGCGGAAACCGAGGAAGTCGTAACGGCCATTTTGCCCGCCAGGACCGCGATAGGCCGACTGATAGACCTTATTAACACCGAAATAACCGCCACCGCGCATAACGCGGTCGGAGCCAGTAGAGGATCCAGTGGGATCAACAGAAGGTGACGAAGAATAATAGCTTTCGCTATACCAGTCATTGCAAAATTCCCACACATTACCGTGCATATCATAGAGACCCCATTCATTCGCCGTCTTCTGGCCAACAGGGTGCGTATTCCCACCACTGTTTGAACCATACCAAGCCGCTCGTGCCAAGTCGCTCTCGCTGTTACCGAGGTTGTATATCGTCTCAGTTCCAGCCCGGCACGAGTATTCCCATTCCGCCTCCGTCGGTAATCTGAATCCGTTCTTGGTAAAATCGCACATCCCAGTGCTTTCGTTATAACACGACTGTAATCCTACACTTACACTCAATATATTACAATACTTGATCGCATCAAACCAAGTCACCATTTCAACAGGCAGATTATCATCACCCGTAAATTTCGACGAATTCGTACCCATTATTGCCTTGAACTGACCCTGCGTGACCTCAAATATGCTCATCGAGAATGCCGTCAAAGTCACCGTATGCACAGGCACGGCATTTGATATATCACTCTGACCCATCCTAAATGAACCAGCAGGGATTGTTTTCATGACTATACCAAGGGATTCATAATTAAATTTCGCAGTAAAATCCTGCATTACACTTGAGCTAACAGTCGTGAACGTCTTATTCGTCGGTGTAAAATCATATGCAACCTTAGACGGTGTCACTGTGTAGTTCCCACCGGGCTCTACTGAGAACGAGTAAGAACCTCCATTATACACTGTCTGAATTCCCGTGGCATCCCCCGAAAGAGTAACCGTGACTCCATCCGCGCCATTGATTGTACCTGAGAGAGTAAATAAAGGTTTCGCATCAAAATTTTGAGTAAGATTTGCGGACAGATTTTCAACTTTCTTATTTGGTGGAGTGAAAACGTACCCCTTCTTTGTCGGTGTTATCGTAAAAGTGCCAAAAGCGGCCACGGTGAAAGAGTATGTCCCACCGCTCTTGTTCACCATCCAGGTGGCAGATGAGCCGCCTGAAAGGGTAACTGTAACGCTATCCGCGCCTGTAACCGTTCCGGAGAGCGTATAGGATGGAAGTTTCGCATCGAAATTCTGAGTAAGATTTGCGGACAGATTCTTTATCGTCTTA
>JBAYHX010000101.1:0-9129 GCA_041665965.1 Candidatus Latescibacterota bacterium | reverse complement strand
GTCCAGTTCGATCTTCTTTCCCTCGGTATCGGTAACCTCCACTTTATGATTTTCCACAATTCTTCCGAAGCCGCGGACATATCCGATTCCATATCGGTCAAAAAGGTCTTCGATCCCCCGTGCAAGATTGCGGACAATCGTTTCTTTCCGGGCGATCACTTTCTCCATGTCCACATGGATATTCCCGTTTACGGTGATTCCGAATTCATCCGCTCTGTTCATGACGCTTAAAAGTTCCGCAGTGACTTTCAGCGTTTTTGTGGGTACGCATCCCCAGTTGAGACAGGTTCCTCCCACACTCTCACGATCTATCACCGTTACTGCTGCGCCCATCTGCGCTGCTCGTATGGCTGCCGTATAACCGCCTGGTCCTGCTCCCACAACAACAACTTTTTTCCGCACAGCCCGCCACCTTTATTTCCGAGTTTTCTAACACTATTGATCATATCATGCCGAATTTTTCGAAATATATAACAATGACCGGGAAGATGCTACGGCGAGTTTTACTTTGACAATCTGATCATGAATATGACTGGGTTGAGGATGTGAACCACATATATTCGCTTGATTTATGAGTGAATATATAGTAGGTTAATAGTAATAAATATGCAATATTTTATTAAGTATAATTTATTATTTTTATTGGAAATACATGCCCTTTT
This sequence comes from Candidatus Latescibacterota bacterium, assembly GCA_041665965.1. Taxonomy (GTDB): domain Bacteria; phylum Latescibacterota; class Latescibacteria; order Latescibacterales; family Latescibacteraceae; genus JAUYCD01. The sequence goes on along the minus strand of JBAYHX010000101.1, from coordinate 8,467 downwards.
TTTGAATAAACAAAACATCCGGACATCCTGGATGAACTCACAATTCAATACAACCAGGAGCGGCAGAATTCCATCACCGCAGAGATACTTGATATCGTCGCCGGTTTTGAAACAATGACCGGTGAGAAAATAGTGAGCAAAGATACGAAAATTACCTTACGAAGGAACAGATTCTGGAAATATATTATTTGATGGCTGAGTTAATGAGGACAGGGCGAGATTATCAGAGGATAGTGGAGCCAGCGATGGGGACAAACGCGCGGCGCATTCATTTTAAAAAATAAGGGCTTAGAATTGGAACAAGTTGAAAAAATCAACATTCAAATACAACTATCTTCAAAACAATTGGCCTTTATTAATGCTTTGGAAGATAAAAGTCCAGAATTGGCAAAAATGTATTTAGGCTCTTTATACGTAATGAATCAGAATGAAAATCCTGATAGATATGCACAAGCAGCTCATAGTATACGAGAGTTTATTAATGCGATACCTAAAATAGTTCAAGTCCCTATTGAAGCTTTAAATGAAGATATGGGTTCAAAAGTTAATGATTTACAAAATGAATGGAACAAAACATGTCAAAATTCTGATTGTTACAAAAATAACGAATGGGAAGGTAAAATTGATTCTCATTTAAGAAAATTACTTAAAAATATTTTTGACTTTTTCGATTGGAAAAATAAACATCGTCCTAAAAGAAAAAAAGAAATAATTTCAACATTCCGCGAGCTTGATGGTTCAAATAGACAACTACCTGAAAAACTAGAAGAAATTAACGTAAACAAATGGATGATGATAAGAGATTATTTTATTGGAATAGCTCATCACAAAACGATTGATCCAAGCTATATTCTAGAATTCAATAATTGGCTTGCTGAATTGGAAAATTTTTTACTTGATATTTTGATTCCCAGAACATTCAATGATTTTGAAATAATTGATAAAATTATTGAGGAAGGCGATAAAAGTGCCTAATCCAGATATAATTAATCAAGCTATTGAACAAGTAAAAAAACGAGCGGCAAATTATCAATATTTTTTTGATAATTTAAAATCATCTGAATGGTTAATCCCATTATATAATGAAGGATTTTTTAGAATTCCACCAGAACCACTGTTTGATAAAGATTCGAAAGGAGTAAGTTATCCATTCTGGCCTGAATCTCGATATCTATCACGTATAGCCTCAAAGTCACCAAAGCAAGTATTAGATATTATTCTAAAAATGGAAAATACCCGAAATATAAGGGTACATCATGATCTTATAGATTCTGCCCTCTTTATGCCTCCTGATATTTCTGCACAAATGATTGATAAAGTAGTCTCATGGATTGATGCTCCATCTGTAAGATGGTATCCGGAGGGATATGGAAAACTCGTGGGATATCTTGCAAGAGGTAATCAGATTGAGGCCGCTCTTAAACTTACACGTTCATTGTTTGAACTATCCATCGTTGAGGAAGCGAAAAAGGTAGTAATTAATAAAACAACAATAATACATGAGCCAAAACCCGAATCAAAATTTGATGATTTTTGGTACAAAGAAATTTTGGAAAAAGTTGAACCGATTCTAGCGGAAAAAGCAGGGATGGAATCTCTTACATTATTCTGTGGAATCTTGGGAAATGCAGTAAAATTAACTGAACGAAAGATAGATGAAGCTCCTGAAGAACTGTATTATTACTCCGGTCCCCCTGCTATTGAGGATCATGAGCAAAACAATTATCATGATGATCCGATTGATATTTTGATATTCACTCTTAGAAAAATTGCCGAAGAATTGATTGAAAAATATGGTATTGAAGTTTTGAAAGAAATTGAAAACCATGAGTTCACTATTTTTAAGCGAATTGGGTTTCATTTAAGGTGGAAATGGCATGATGTAGACCTTATAGGGACGAGAAAAATATTGTCTGATGTAGAAACATTTATTAATAAAGACCTCTATCATGAAAGATACCACCTCTTGCAAATTTGTTTTGGAGAATTAAAACCGGATGAACAGGATGTTTATTTAAAGTATATCGATAAAGGAATTGATAAAGAACCTTACAAGCGCTTTTATAATATACAAGAAATCGAAAAAGAAGAACGATACTGGAAGTACAAGCAATTTTATTCAATTCAAGAATATATCGATAATCGACCAGAATTATGGAAAAAAACATTTCAAGAGTTGAACAGTGAATTTGGTGAAATAAAAAATCCAGATTTCTTGAGATACATAGAATCCGGAGTCTGGAGTGGTTATAGAGTCCCAAAGAGCCGTGAACAATTAACCAAAATGTCAATCGATGAACTCATTGCATTTTTAAAAGATATTGAAGTTTCAGATGATACCTATGATGATGTAATTGAAGGAACAGGGGTTATACTAAAAGAACTCACCTTGGCAAATCCTAATAAATTCGCGGCAGAATCAGAGCATTTCAAGGAACTCCAACCTCCGTTAGTAAGTGGTTTACTTGATGGTATCCAGCAAGCAATCAAAAACAGTTCTGGATTCGATACTCAATTTTGGAAACCCGTGTTAAATTTGTGTAAATGGGTTGTGGATCAGCCAAGGGATGTGCATTTGCGCAAAGGACGTTATGGGAAGCTTGATCCTAACTGGGGATGGACACGGCAAACAATAGCATCTTTACTTGAGGAAGGGTTTAAAACAGAAATATCTTATATCCCTTATGAATATCGCGAGCTTGCTTGGAATGTGCTTTACCCTTTGACTGAAGACCCCGACCCCACGGTTGAACGAGAATCTGGTGAAACAACCTCATTTGATCCAGCAACACTTGCTATTAATTCCATCCGTGGAATAGCCATGCATGCTGTGCTTTATTATGCACTTTGGATAAATAAGCATCCTAATGGAGAAAGTGAATTATCAAGAGGTCTTGATTCTATGCCGGAAGTAAAAAAAGTATTGGAAAAGCATCTGAATCCTGATAAAGATTTTTCTCTTGCGATCCGATCGTTTTATGGAGTGATGTTCCCATGGTTAGTCCAGATTGATGAGGAATGGGTAACACAACATATATATAAATTTTTTCCTCATGAGCAGGCTTATTCAAAATTTCGTGATACAGCTTGGGAATCTTTCATAATGTTTACCAAACCAGATCCTAAAATTTTTAAGCTTATGAAAGAAGAATATGCTTATAGAGTGGAATGTATTGAAAAATGGTCTGAGGAAAAAACCAGATTTGCTCATCCAGATGAACGGCTTGCTATACATTTGATGTGGTTTTATTGGGATAGTGAAATTGAACTTGACGAACCAAAAGAATTTCTTCCGCGCTTTTATGAAAAAGCTTCTGACACTATCTGCGGACATACTATTAAATTTATTGGCAATAATCTTAAATACGCGAATGGTAATATTCTGCCTCGATTGATGGATTTATGGAACAAACGCATAACACATGCTGAATCTGCTAAATATGAAGGTTTTGAAAAAGAATTAACATCATTCGGCAATTGGTTTGTTCCCCCTGTTAAATTCGATGATCGATGGATGATCGAGCAGTTAAAAAAAGTTCTTAAATTATATAAGAAAGTAGAAATGGATCATATAGTTATTAAGTGGTTAAGCACGAAAAGCGAAGAATATCCATCAGAAACAGTTTGTTGCTTGACTTTAATGATTGAAGGCAATAAAGAAGGTTGGAATATCCACAGGTGGAAAGATGATATGATGAAAATACTTTCAACTGCCATCAAAAATGCAGATGCAAATGCACATGATTCTGCCATTATTTTGGTCCACCGATTAGGGTCTCTTGGCAATTTGGAATTTAGAGATTTGCTTAAAAATCAACAAAAAGATGAGAACGTTGATTATTGTTAATATCGTTATTTTCGACCACTATAAATTCACTACCCAGCTTAGAATTGAATTTTGGATATTCCCATGAATACCAATAGAAAAACCCTTTATCTTTTCGACGGCACCGCGCTGGCCTACCGCGCCTATTTTGCGTTCATCCGCAATCCCCTTATCAACTCAAAGGGCGAGGATACTTCGGCCGCGTTCGGTTTTACCAATACACTTCTCTCTCTTGTCCGCGAAAAAAAACCTGACTATCTGGCGATTGTTTTCGATACCGGGAAAAAGACCTTCCGTCATGAACTCTACCCGAACTACAAAGCAACCCGTCAGAAGATGCCGGAACCGATGATCGGCCAGATTCCCCGTATCCGTCAGGCAGTGGATGTTCTGGGGATAAAGCGTTTGGAGGTCGAGGGTTACGAGGCGGACGATGTCATCGGCACCCTTGCGGTAAAAGCAGATAAAGAGGGATTCGATGTTGTCATGGTGACCGGGGACAAAGATTTCATGCAACTTGTCGGCCCTCATGTGACCATGTTCGTTCCCATGAAAAACGAAATCATCACCCCGGAAGTCATCAAAGAAAAATTCGGTATTACTCCGGATCGGATTGTCGATCTTCTGGCGCTTATGGGGGACGCCTCCGACAATGTTCCCGGCCTTCCGAAAGTCGGAGAAAAGACCGCTCTCAGCCTTCTTGAAAACTTCGGCTCTTTCGAGGAGATTTTTGCACGATGCGATCAAATTCAAAGGGATGCACTCAGAGTATGTGTCAAAGAGAACCGTGATATCGCGTTCCTTTCCCGCGAGCTGGTTACCATAAAAACCGATGTGCCGGTGGACATCGATCTGGAAAGCCTGAAATTCCGAGGCTTTTCCGCCGATACCGCAATCCCGTTTTTCAGGGAGATGGAATTCACCCGTCTCATTGATTCTTTGAAATCCAACGAAGACGAGAAAAAATCCAGCATCCCGGTCAACATAATTACCGCAGACGAAGTTGATGCCATTTTCCAGGAATTATCCGGATCGAGGCAGATCGCATTCGATATGGAAGCTACCTCCGAACTCCCCATGAACGCGGAAATCGTTGGGATTGCGGTTTCCGCCGGGGATACCGCATCATATTTTCCGCTCAGTCATACAGGATATGAGAATCTTGATTCGGGAGTGGTTTTTTCCCATCTGCAAAAACTGTTTGAGAAGAGAGAAATCAGGAAGATCGCTCATGATGCAAAGTACAGCGAGATCATCCTTAAACGCAACGGATTCGGCGCCTCGTCTTTCAATTTCGATACCCTTCTTGCGGCTTATGTCCTTGACCCCGGGATACGTGGTTACGATGTCGATATCCTCGCTGACATTCACCTGAAAAAAAGGATTCATTCTTTCAGTGAAATCACCGGCAAGGGGAAAACAAAGAAATCTTTTGCCGAACTGGATGGAGAAACAGCCGCCGGATTTTCCGCCGATAAGGCCGGAGTGATTCTGTCGCTGGCTGAATTATTCGAGAAAAAAATTACGGATGAAGGAATGACCTCACTGTATACCGACCTTGAGATGCCGCTCATGGAAGTTCTTGTGCAGATGGAGATGTCCGGAGTTCGTATCGATGTCGATATTCTTCGGAAGATGTCCGAAGAGCTTTCAGCCCAGATGGAAAAGCTGCACAACCGCATCTGCGAACTGGCCGGAGAAGAATTCAATATCAATTCTCCCAAACAGCTTGGCCACATCCTCTTTGAAAAACTCGGGCTGAAACCGTCAAGAAAGGGTAAGAGCGGATATTCCACCGATATAGATGTCATGACTAAACTTGCCCAGGGACACGAACTGCCAAACATGATACTGGAATACCGGCAGCTGTCCAAGCTCATATCCACCTATGTGGATGCTCTCCCGCTCATGATCAATCCGCAGACCGGCCGGATACACACCTCGTACAACCAGGCGGTAACATCGACCGGAAGGCTCTCCTCCTCCAATCCCAACCTTCAGAATATCCCAATTCGCACGGAGTTGGGAAGGAAAATCCGTCAGGCATTCATCGCCGACCCCGGATATTATATCCTGAGCGCGGATTATTCTCAGGTCGAACTACGGATCATGGCGCACATTTCAGGCGATCCTGTCCTGACTGAGGCGTTTGAAAAAGGCGAGGATATCCATACAAGCACGGCATCCCTTATCTTTAATGTTTTCCCCGGTCTTGTCACTCCCGAACAGCGCAGGCAGGCAAAGATCATAAACTTCGGGGTCATGTACGGTATGGGAGCGCATTCCCTTTCGGAGCAGCTTGGCATCAATTATTCGGAAGCACGGGAATACATCAGTAATTATTTTGCAACGCATACCGGTGTCAATGCCTATATCGAAAAGATAGTGAGTGAAGCCGAGACAAAAGGATATGTCACGACACTTCTAGACCGTAAGCGCTATGTGCCAGACATTCACAGCACAAACCGCGGCATAGCGGAATTTGCCAAGAGAACCGCAATCAACACTCCCATTCAGGGAAGCGCGGCTGACCTCATCAAACTGTCCATGATCAAATTATCCCGGCGGCTGGCTGATGAAAAGCTGAAAGCCCACATGATTCTTCAGGTACATGACGAACTGGTGCTGGAAGTTCCCCAGGATGAAATCGATGTGGTGCAGCCTCTGGTCAAAGAGGTTATGGAAGGGGCAATGGAACTCAATGTTCCCCTGGTGGTTGAAACCGGCTATGGAAAGCACTGGCTGGAGGCGCATTGATTACGAAAGGAAATGGAACTCTTCTTCCGCTCTTGAGTTAAATAGTTTGTGAGTATCATAGGATTGAGCTATATTGTCCTATAACGATTGGGGGCGACCTGGTTTCGACGGGAACAGGTGTGGCTCTGATTGCATGTCGAGGAACCGATCATCCTCGAAAAACGGTCGGAAAAAACAATAACTGCAGACGATAATTCGTACGCATTAGCCGCCTAAGAGCGGCTACGTTTCTCTCGGTTGCGCTTGCCCGGCAGGGAAGAAACGTCGATCAGGCATGATAGCGGCGCGGGGGGTCTCCTCCCGTAACGCGAACTTTTAGGAGACTGGCGTTTGCACGGGCATGCCGGCGGGCATGTGCGGACGCGAGAACAAAGCGTCGGCTAAACATGTAGATATCGGGGTGGCATGGTTTTCGGACGCGGGTTCGATTCCCGCCGCCTCCACCAAATTATTGTTAATAAATAAAATATAAGCTGACAATTTCTCTTTTAATTGTGAGATCTAACCATTATATAGTAAAAAGATATACCTTTTTACTATTTTAAACCTGTAAGAAAGAACCATGGAAATTAATTCTGAAAAGTTCATTCATCTCTTAATTCCTTTTGCAATAATTTTTGTATCTCTTTTTATAGGCCTTTTTGTGAAAAGAGTCGTTATTAAGAGAATTATAAAGGCAACACACAATACTGCCTGGATTGGGGATGAAATCATTGTCAATTCCATTGATCGAATGATAGTATTTTGGTTTCTTTTGGCAGGTTTGTATGGAGCAGCTCTTAATTTTTCTTTCAGCGAAAAAGTTTTTGTGCTTATACAGAAATCAGTCATTGCCCTTTTTATCATTTCTGCTTCTATCGCGATTGCAAAAATCATTTCTGAGATGGTCAAGTTTAATACTTCAAAAATTCAGGGAGCTTTCCCTTCAACAACCATTTTCAGCAATTTAGCTAAAATCATAGTATTCATTATTGGTTTTCTGATCCTGCTTCAATCCCTGGGAATTCCGATAACTCCTTTGATAACTGCCTTGGGAGTTGGCGGCCTGGCGGTTGCACTGGCTTTGCAGGAAACCCTTTCAAACCTTTTTGCAGGTCTGCAAATTATTGCAAGCCGGCAAGTTGTCCCGGGAGATTATGTAAAACTTGATTCTGGAGAGGAGGGATATGTTGTAGACATTACATGGAGGAACACTACTATTCGTTCTCTTCCCAACAATACAATAATAGTTCCAAATTCCAAGCTGGCTTCAGCAATTATTACTAACTATAATCTCCCAGAACAGGAAATGTCAGTTCTTGTGGAAATAGGAGTAAGTTATAGCAGCAATCTGGAGCAAGTTGAAAGAGTAACTATTGAGGTGGCGAAGGAAGTTCTATCAACGGTGCAAGGTGGAGTTGCAGAGTTTGAACCATTTATTCGTTATCATACTTTTGCCGATTTCAGCATAAATTTCTCGGTCATACTTCGTGGCCGCCAATTTGTAGACCAGTACCTTATCAAACATGAATTCATTAAACAACTTCATAAGCGCTTCAATAAGGAAAACATCTCTATCCCATTCCCCATTAGAACGGTCTATTTGGAAAAAAATGATGCCTCCTGATTCACCTCTTTCCCTTAAGTAATGATATTTATATAGTTTAATTCGCAATTTATTCCCCAAAATCAAAGTATAAGTAAGGTTATGACCTTATTTATATGCTATTATAGTAAATAAAAAGTTTTTTTGAAATTTTACAAAATTACCTTTTAAACACCTTTAATGAGCTATATATTTTATTTATTGCTCCGGTGATTAAACAGCTGAAATATATTAAAAACTATTATTTTTGACAAATAAAGCATATAAGGTACTGATAATAAATAATATAACTTGATTAT
>JBAYHX010000100.1:0-9147 GCA_041665965.1 Candidatus Latescibacterota bacterium | reverse complement strand
CTTCCATCTCAGATACCTATCTGAAGGGTGGGTATGACCGGGTGGATATTCTCTATAACGAATTCAAAAGCGCCATCCAACAGGCGCTTCGTGTCAAACAGTTTCTCCCGCTTGTTCCCGCCGAAGCAACAGAAGATATTACTCCGGTTGATTATCTTTATGAGCCGAATGAGTTTGCGGTGTTCGACATCCTGATTCCCTACCATCTCGAGACACAGATGTGGCGTATTATGCTCGAATCCTACGCCTCCGAGATGGGCGCGAAGATGACCGCCATGGATGCCGCTACCGAGAATGCTGACGATTTATTACACAGTCTTTCCATCAGTTACAACCGCGCCCGTCAGGCCCAGATTACCAGAGAAATCTCGGAAATTGTTGGAGGGGCGGAGAGCCTGAACGTGTAATTCTTGACTTGTGAAGATACAGGTATTATATTTGCAAACCTTTGGTACTGCCCTGTGGTCTAATGGTAAGACGGCTGACTCTGGATCAGCTTATCGTGGTTCGAATCCATGCAGGGCAGCCATTGAAATAAGATAAATAATAATAGCCACTTACAGAGATTTGTAATGTGGCTTTTTTGTTTGTCAATTAAAAAAGGTCCACTCAGGGTTTACCATAAAAAGGAAGATAATAAAACCTCCTCCTGTATAAGTTTTGAATGAACGAAGAGTTTTTTCCTGGAATGCTCCTGATTTGACAATCTTGCCGTGAGACCATAAGCAAAAATCTCATGCTTAATAATTATACTTTTTATTGTATATAGAATTTACAGTCACATCATGGTATGAAATACGTTCTTTCGGCAAGTATAGCTGATATATGGATAAAGTGAAACCAATATACGGCGCTGATTTATAATACTTTGAGTTGCAGAATATTGTTAGATCAAAAAAAGAGAGGATAACTACTCTCCTTTTAACCTTATGAACAAAAAATAGTTATTCAATATGCACCGAATGCACCCAATATTACTAATAGATTAATAACGCCCTGTGTGGTATGGTATAAAAAAATAAATTATTTTAGAATAAGCATTTTTTCCTTGACATGTTGGATTTTTAGTTTAATTTTATCCTGCAGCAGTAAATTAACAATTCTGAGAGTACTTCTTTTAATGAGTGCTTATACTGCAAGTTATCGCTGAGGAAATGTTGAGATAATAACGTTGCTGATGGAACCGGGATATTGGTGTTAGAGAATATAAAGAAGAGCTTATGTTGAGAATGTCATTATTTTTAATTATTTTTGCAATTATTTCCCCACCAGGCGCAGTTGAATTACAACAAATAGATTCACTTTGTGGTCCGCGATGCTTGATGGCTGTATGCGAGTACTTAGGTGTACATGCTGATTTTGAAGAGATAAAGGATCTTTCAGGTTATAATTCAAAATCCGGAACTACCATGTTAAATCTGTATAAGGCAGCCCAAAAGAAAAAATTACCGGTTGTACCTTTGAAAACCAATTTAGATGAAATGTGCAGCCTCAAAGCGATAAGCATTGCATATGTGGATGGCAACCATTTTTTAGTGTTCCATGGTTGTCAAGGTGGTAAAGTAATAATTCAAAATCCGCCTTTACCCTCAGAGGCAATATCTAAAAAGGATTTCTTATCGCGGTGGAAGGGACAAACCCTGGTTTTTTCGAAACAACTTGAGAAAAAGCTATCCTCTCAAATTGCCGAAAAAAAAGCTATTCCTTCTGCATCACAAAAAATAGTTTCAAATAAATATTTATCTGCTCTTTCTCCAAAAGCAGCCAGAATTGATTTTCCGGATACGCTCTACGATTTTGGAACAGTCAATGAGGGTGTGAAATTGTCGAAGAAGTTCATGTTCTCGAATGTCGGAAATGATACATTGGATATTTCCGTTCGTTCCACCTGCAGTTGTACCGGTGCACTTTTAACAGACAAGAGAGTCCCGCCCGGCGGATCGGGGCAAATAGAGTTAACCTATGACACCCGTGGGAGAAAGGGCTTCACTACACAGGAATTGCTTGTAAGAACCAATGATCCTGAAAATAAGCTTCAAAAGCTTACAATTTCAGCAGTGATACTTTCTGATGTTACCGTAGTCCCGGACAAGATTTGGTTAGGGGAGGTTGCTAAAAATGAAAAGATTTCGCGAAAACTGCTCTTATATGATTCGGGGAACGGGAAGTTACGTATAAAGAATATTGTTACAGAGCCAGGAATAGAAGCAGAAGTAATGCCTTTTCAGAAGGATGCGGATGGAATAAAGATAATCCCGATTCAACTGTCTATACATTCTTCCAAGTATTTGGGGAATTTTAACAATACTATTTTAATTAAAACTAATGATTCCAAAAAACCAGAGATAAAATTAACCATTTCCGGAAAAGTGGCAGGAGCAACAAAAGTAAATCCACCAGTGGTTTATTTTGGAGAGGTCAAGCCGAAAAGTTCGAAAATATATGATGTTACTTTGCTTCCACCGAAAGATAGAGTTGTTGAGTTCTATACAACGAATTCTCTGCCGAATGTAAAAACAGACATAATACCCATGGAAAACAACGCTAAATATAAATTATCAATAAAATTACAAGCCCCTGATTATAGTACAACACTACGAGATACCCTTTTCATTTATATAAAAGGTGAAAAAGAGCCGGATCAAAAAATCCCCCTCTATGCGAAGATAGTATTCTAAAACCATTCTAAATAAACGGAAAGGGTTGGCAAAACATGAATATAATACATTAATACGGCAAAATAACTAATAACCTAATAATCAGCCGGACAAGCGATTGTAATAAATATTTAGTGTAACGAAGAATTATCTTGACAAAACCGTTGTTATAGCATAATCTACTTAAAAACAAAGAAAGGTAGGGAAATATGAGAAAAAAAACAAAGAATCTTAGCGAAATCGAAATGGTGTTGTTCAAAATTTGTATCAATAAGGGTGAAGTGATTGTTCGCGATGTCTATGAAGAGATGTTGAAGACTGAACCAAAAAATTATATGACCATCAAGACTGAAATGGATCGCATTGTTGATAAAGGATATTTGAGAAGAAGGAAACTTGGCCCGATTTTTATTTACACTCCCACCATTTCAAAATCTGATTTTTCGTTAAATTCCATAGAATTTCTGGCAGAGAAAGTTCTGGATAATGATTTGTCTCCCATGTTGACTTATTTTGTAAAACACAAGAGCAAAATCACCGATGAAGAGTTGAAACAACTAAAAAAACTCACTGAAAATATCGAAGAAGATTAGAATGGAAAATCTTTTTTATCTTCAAAGTTCTTTTATTCATTATTTATTTGTTTCCAGCTTGCAAGTAATTCCACTCGTTGTACTTATTGGAATTATTTCCGCGATATTTGGCAACAAATCAACCAACTTTCGATATTGGCTCTGGAGTGTTGTGATTTTCAGGCTTTGCCTTCCCTTCAATGTATCTCTGCCATTCGAGCCGGAATTCAATAAAAGTATAGTGCAGGGGACAGTTAATGTTGCCAGGAATTTTGTTCATACAGGTCAGGCTGCTACAGATCTGCTGCCTTCTTCCTCGGTACAACTTTCACAAAGCCCGCTGATTAACGTTCATTCTCCCATTATCAATTATTTATTGATAATCTGGATATGCGCTGTTGCTGTTCTATTGGTATTTTTTGTTTTTCGAATCCATTCTCTGAAAAGAACATTACATCACTATCCAAAAGTTGAAAGAACGGATCTTCTGGATCTTTTAGAAGAACTACGAGATCAGCTGCATATCCGCAGGTCGATCGATCTGTATTATTTGGACACTCAATTAAGCATCAGTCCATTACTCTATGGGGTGCTACGTCCTAAAATTTTCATTCCAGGCATCATCGTACAAAACTGGTCTGTTGAGGATATTAAGCCGATCCTTTTGCACGAGTTGCAGCATATCAAACGTTTTGACCCTGTTATGAATTGGGTTCTTGCTATAATAGGTACAATATATTTCTTTCATCCGCTGGTTTGGATGGTAAATAAAAAAATAAAGAACTACCAGGAAGATTCCTGCGATGATCTCTCTATACAGAAACTGGGAAACAAGAAAAAAACCTATCTGAATTGTATTATCAATGTTCTTATGGAAACCAGTAAAGAACATCTCTTTGGTGTACCTGCCATCGCTTTTTCGGAGAGAAATACTTCTGTTTCGCGGCGTGTGATTCGTATTTCGGATAAAAATTATAAGCCCACGAATACCCTGAAGAAAAAGTATGTAGCAGCTTTGCTTTTCGTTGGGTTGGTGAGTGTTATGATTTCTTGCGACAACCTGGTTGGGTATAAGGATCAAAGTATTCAAAACCCTTCGGAGCAATTTCAAAGCAGCAAGATTGTTGGTGAGGTTAAAGAAAATATCCACATCATGGAAAATGGTGATGTTATTATTTCTGGGAAAATAGTTCCGGAGGAAAATTTGGTTGAAGCTATCAAAGAAGTAATAAAACAAAACGATAAAAAAGAAGCACTGATTTTACTTGATAAAAATGCCAGACAAGAAGATTTGCCAAAAGTGATTCAAGCTGCAACTTTAGCTGAAGCAAAGTTTATAATGACAATAAATAAATAAATAATCTAAATATAAGGATTATTTTAAAATTGAGAAAAATTACCTTTTTAATTAGTGTAGCTGTCTGTCTTTCTGCACTTCTTTGTACATCCCTTGATCGAGGAGAGATTGTATCTATTGAAAACGGGAACAATTTAACTATTCTTTCAGAAACAGAGATGCAAGCTCTCATTGGTGGATGCGGCAGCGGGGGTGTTTGTGTCGTACAAACACCGACTGATTGCGGAACATGTACATCTTTTAATTATAGGTTATGTAACAGGGGAATTGGTAGTTGTTCAAATAACCAATTATATATCAAATGTAATTGCGGTGTCGGAATTTATGTTTGGGTAATGGGATGTTATAATTAGGGGAAAAAACTATGATGAAAAAATGCAATTCAACGTTTTTCAAAATGTTAGCTTTTTTAATCATGCTCACTCTGTCGGCTTTTGTTTCATCTTCAATCGGAGAAACCATCTCCGATCTGAGCATTCAGTCCGTCCAGGAGGCCGCAAAATATGGCGATAATCTCATAGTCAACGGCAAGGGCAATGTTACCTTCGAATGGGCAAAAGATGACTCAGCGAGCGCACGAGCGCAGGAACTCTATCAGCAAGCTGTGGATACAACCCCGGCCGGCGCTTTCAAAGTAATTGTCAACAGTAAATCTATCAATCTGTTCATGGCTTTTGACGGCCCCAAGATACGGTGTGACGAGAACACAGTTGATCTTATGCCGAACGGTAAAACATTCAATCGTTGTTGGCAAAGTGCATATAACGGAGAAAAAATGGATTTGTTACGGTTGGATGGGATCGGCACGAACAGCCTGATTCTTCCTATCGGCTCAATCCAAAAAAACAACATTATTTTTGTGGATAGATACGATCCGCGGTATTATGGAATGTGTGTTTTCGGGATTCCTGTTGCGGTATTTTTGGAAGGGAGTGCTTTGGAAGGTAATCTTCAGAATCTGAAAATTACCGGAGAAGAGGCTTTGGATACGATACTATGTACGACAGTCGAAGCTGATGTTGTCGACTCCGATATACATTATAAACTATGGCTGGATCAGGGAAAGATGTATCGCCCCCTCGCTATTGAAAAGAAAACCAAGACAGGTTTGACATCGATACATAATACCTTTAAGGAGTATGACGGCAATATCTGGTTCCCCGATAATATTTCGGTAAAAACTTTTTATCTTGATACGGACACCCAAAAATTTGTATTGGATGAACATTTTACTCTGTCGGTGCAGCCTGACTTTACTGTGAATACCGAAGTTGATGATTCTCTTTTCGAAATTGCGTTTCCCAAGGGGTTGTCTGTCTATGATAATAGGACAGGATCATCTGTTATTATCCAGTAAGGTAAAGGCGACAAAAAAATTTTTTATTCCATTATACTAATATATTATATGAAAAAGCTATGTATGTATAATTACTAAGTATGTAATGCATGCTTCTTGTCTGCTATGGAGGAATAAGATGGAAAAAGTTCACAAAAATATTTTAGTAAATGATCTTAATGACTCCTGGTTATCAAATCCACAAATAGTTACACAGATCAAATCCGAACTATTGAGGAACATAGAAGAACTTTCCGGTGAAGATGCATTTTATTTTCTTGAGTTGATAAAACTCACTGCTCGTGATGATGCGAATGTGATTTAAAGTTAGAGACACCAATGATCCACTTGTTTGAATAAACATGGAGTGAAAATGTATTATATAGAGAAAGCAATAACTTCCCCTCAGCGGAGAAGATTTGAGTCTCGGTTATGCGAGCGTAAACGGGTAGAGGAAGAAATTCGATCCCGTACCGAAGAGCTTTCGACACTGTATAAGCTTTCTCGTTCACTTGCAGAAGTCAACGACCTCAATAAGATTTTAGAATTGGTTAATCAAGGAGCGGTGGAGAGTATACGGGTAACGTTTGCCCAAATTGCACTTTTGGAAGGCAGCGAATTAGTAGTGCGAACTGCATATCCAATCCGCGCTCATAAACATTTTTTTCCCGTTGGCAACCATGTTCCGCTGAGTGCTTTACCACATTGTGAGCGCGCACTAGAAGGTAACGAACCGGTTATTCTTTCTGCCGGCAGTCAAGAATTCGTCGACGAAGAGAGGGAGATTCTCCTTGCAGATTACGTAAAATCTCTTTGTCTTGTTCCTCTCCGTGTTGGCAACTCGGTGCAAAACTCCGGGCGCATTATTGGTCTTATGGTGCTGGGAGAGGCCAGGTCTGAAATGCGGGAGCCTTTCAAACAGGAAAAAATCCGCTTGATTCGAAGTATCGGCGACCAGGCGGCGATAGCAATTCACCGCGCCCAGTTATATGAACAAACCGTGCGTCATTTACGGCATCTTACGGCTCTGAGAGAGATCGACAAGGTTATCATTTCCAGTCTTGACCTTCGCCTCAACCTGGCAAAGGTTCTTACCCATGTCATCGAACAGACAGGCGTCGACGCAGCTGATGTATTGTTGTTTGATCCGGGTTTACAGATGTTGGAATATGTGACAGGACTCGGCTTTCGCACGAAAAATATTGAAAAAGTAAGCCAGCGTTTAGGCGAGGGTTATGCCGGCCGTGTAGCGCATGAGGTACAGATGGTTCATATCCCCGATCTTGCAAATGATCATGATATTTTTCTCCGAAAGGCGCTTTTATCAAGCGAAGAATTTGTCAGCTACTTTGGTGTTCCGCTGGTAATAAAAGGACAGGTCAAAGGGGTATTGGAAGTTTTTCAACGAGAACAGTATTATCCCGATGAAGAGTGGATCGACTTCCTCAATACCCTTGCCGGGCAGGCCGCGATTGCGATTGACAATGCCACCCTGTTCAATAGTCTGCAGCGCTCCAACAGCGAACTTACTATGGCTTACGACGCTACTATCGAAGGATGGTCTCACGCTCTCGATCTCCGCGATAATGAGACCGAAGGCCATACTTTACGGGTGGCGGAAAGAACGGTAAAACTTGCGCAATCTTTCAATTTCAGCGAAAATGATATACTTCAGATTCGTTGGGGCGCTCTTCTGCACGATATCGGAAAGATGGGTATCCTGATGGGATATTGTTCAAACCCGGCGCGTTGACTAACGAAGAATGGCTTATTATGAAAAAGCATCCAACTTTTGCATATGAGATGCTTTCACCTATTCGTTATTTACATTTAGCGCTTGACATCCCGTATTGCCATCACGAAAAGTGGAATGGAACGGGTTACCCTCGTGGTTTGAAAAGAGAGCAGATTCCTCTCGCCGCGCGTATATTCGCTGTAGTGGATGTATGGGATGCGCTCAGGTCTGCCCGCCCGTATCGATCTTCTTTGCCCGACGAAAAAGTGTACGAATATATCAGGTCTCAGGCGGGAATACATTTTGATCCACAGGTTGTGGATATCTGTTTTTCGTCACATGTGTTCGACTGATAAAAGCGCAGGAAGAGGAGTTTTAACAAATGAATGCTCCAGCATGCTGAATGATATTTGATTGAACCTATCGAGGTTTGGAATAAGACAAATGTTTTTTATAATCAGATTGAAAATTAACCAACGGGGAGTTTGGAAAGAAGTATCTTCAATACGGATAATAAAAAATATTTGGCGTATTGACATATAAGAGATTTACTTTAACTATTACTAATGGTGAAATTCGTTTGAGATGAATAGAATATATCAGGAAATTTTAAAATTGTTTAAAATTCATGCAGCTCCGAAAGGAGAACAATAAAATGAGAAACTCCGTTCTTTGCTTTATTCTATCTGCATTCTTCATTTCATCTTCTCTTGCATATGCCGCTGATCTTTCCTCTATTGTGCTCGATGAGGGAACCACACAAGTAACACTTTCCCTGATTAATCGTGGCGATTCCGATCTTTCATCTGTTACCGTACATATCGACCCTGCAAAACTACCTGCCTGGCTTTCCATACAGAGTTCACCACAGGCTGTAGATATCTCCAGAGGTGCTAACGGTCAGGATAAACTTCTACTCCAATTTACGATGACCGAAGCTCCGGCGGGCGCCGAAGTAATCGTTCCTCTTACACTTCGTGATGCTTATGGTAATGTCTGGAATTCGCCTGTCCGCGTTCTGACATCCAGCCTGCCGCTCCAGAATGCACTCTATGGAAATTATCCGAATCCATTCAATCCGACAACGACAATAAAATATTCTCTAAAAGAAAATATTAAAACATCACTTGTGATCTATAATTCACTCGGGCAGAAGGTAAAAACCCTTGTTGATGCACATCAGGTTTCAGGAATCCATACGATTCTTTGGGATGGAAAGAACGACAGGGGACAGCAGATTGCGAGCGGGATGTATTTTTTGAAATTATCTGCCGGGAAATTTTCACAGACAAAAAGAATGATGATGTTGGAGTGACAGATTCCCTCACCCCGGCCCTCTCCCATAAATGGGCGAGGGGGGAGTGGTATAAAGATCAGAGCATATTGAGGAATTCTTTATGAAAAGGAAGCAAACTATGAGAAAGGTAATTTTCCTTGCGGCAGTTTTCTCTTTTATTCCGTTAACCCTTCATGCAGTAGAGACAATGAAT
>JBAYHX010000099.1:0-9236 GCA_041665965.1 Candidatus Latescibacterota bacterium | reverse complement strand
TACCGTATTCCTATTCATGGGCAATACTCCTTTTCTGAATCGATTCATGATTATCGCTAATCTAAATCTAATCAGAACATGGGGTTTGCCCAATTCTTTTCTATTTTAACCGGACACTACTGTTTTTAAATATAAAATCAACGTGCTGTCTAATATCGATAAGCAATTTGTTTTTTTCAGCTTGTCAGCAGACAACTGTATGTGTTATAATAAAAAAAGTTGATCCAGAGTATGTCTCTACAGATGCATTCATCAAGGCAGCATCCTGAAATATAACTGTCTTCTTAGAGTTTAAATTAGTGAGGATACCGTGAAACTGCTCATGTGTGCTTTAATGCTCATTTTGCTTCCAGCTGTTTCTCTTGTTCATGCGGAAGAATCATGGGTGCAGAAATCATCGATAAATCTCAAGGCGACTTACGCCTCAAAATATATGTGGCGCGGATATGATGTACAGAATGACGTCCCCGCTTTTCAATCTGATCTGTCTTTCAATGTTAGTGATACCGGTCTTTATGCCGGTCTTTGGTATAGCGCCGCTTTGTATTCCCGGCAGGAGTGGGGGGATTGGGATGAAATTGACGGGTATGTAGGGTATTCACAGTCGTTATTTTCTGATAAAAAGTATTCTCTTGAGTATGATGCCGCGTTCACGCACTATTACTTCTTCCGTATAGCGCGAGCAAATGATACGAAAGATGTCATGCTTTCTCTGAAATTGCCCAATGCACTGCCGTTTTTTGGTTCATATCTAGTTCCGCGTGTAAAGGGGTATTACGCGTGGAATCCCCATTTTGAATCCTTGTACGGATTCTGGATTGCTGTGGCCGCCATGTATGATTTCCCACTTCCTTCGCTCATCAATGCGAAGGGAGATCGTAAACTGTCATGGATTCTTGAAAGCTATCATTGTGACTGCGACAAGAAATATGCAAAGGCAGCGGGGTGGTATAACGTCATGACCGGTTTTTCCACTACGGTCGAATGGAACGGCTTCACCTGTGAACCGGGAATGAACTACCAGTGGTCTCTCAAACATGACATCAATCCTGAGAATGAATTCTGGTTTATGCTTTCTGTAAGCAGGGATATCAGGTGAGATAAACTATGCAATATATACTAACTGCCCTTATGATTGTCGTTTTGTACACCGGAACAGCGCATACGGAAACTATGCCGTCGGATATACAAAGGATCATTGCGAAAGGCAAGCTTGTGGTCGCAATGTATTATGAGGATGTCCAGCCATTCTTCATGCATTCGAAGAAAGGAGTGTTTTTCGGATATGAAGTAGATTTGGCCACAAGTATCGCACAAAAGCTGGGAGTGACAGTCGAATTCAACCGTACCGCAAAAACATATGATGAACTCATAGACATGATTGCTGATAGAAAAGCGGATATTGTCATTTCAACAGTGAGCAACACCCTTACCCGCGCGACACGGGTCCTTTTTTCCGAGCCGTATATTACGTTGCACCAGTCATTGTTGATAAACCGGATGAAAATGGCCCAGTTCAAGAGTGGCAAAACGGAAATCGATTCCATCCTCGACAGAAAAGATGTTAAAATAGGCGTCATCGACGGCACCTCCTATGTTGCGTTTGCAAAAAAGGATTTTCCCAATGCGACGATCATTCCCTATAAAACCTGGGATGATGTTATTCGGGACGTATTGAGCGCAAAGATATTTGCGGTTCTTTATGATGAGATTGAGATAAGGAACTGGCATAAAAAGAATCCTGAAGGCGCTTTGTATGTGCAGACAGTTATCATGGAAAATAAGGAAGACCCCATTGCATTTGCAGTGAATCGGGAAGATGTGCAGTTTTGGATTTGGTTGAATCTGTATCTGAAACAGATCAAAGCGGACGGGACGAATGATCGTATGATCAATACCTATTTCAATAGCGAACAATGGCTGAAACAATAACAAGCATCGTTTAAGAGACTGAGCGAATGAGCACATCTCAAGAAGAAAAAAAAAGGTGGTTCAGCTGGGATATTCTGTTAAGTCCCTGGCTGGTACTGATGGGTATTGTCGGCGGAGTACTCATCGGTATATTTAATAAACCTTTTGCAGGAAAAATAAGTTTTATCGGTGAAATATATATGGCCCTGCTTCAGATGTGTATTTTGCCCGTCATGATCACCGCAATACTCTCAAGTATCGGCCGTTTGCTCAGTTCGGCAGACACAGGGAAATATATCGGACGGTTACTCACCACATTTATCATCGGGTTGACAATCGCCAGTCTGGTTGGCGTGGTTGTCGGACAATTCGGTCAGCCGGGTTCAAATCTTCCGAAAAGTATCCAGATCACTCTGGGCAAAAAAATATCTGAAACCGAGATGCAATCCGGGGGAGAGACTGCAACACTACAACCCTCGTCGGCCGGGATATCGTCCATAGTGCGCAAAATGATTCCCACCAATGTGTTTGCAGCAGTCAGTCAGGGCCACAATTTACCGGTTCTTTTCTTTTCCATCATCATCGGTATAGCGCTCGGTCTTGTCCGGTCCACTGCCAGTTTTACATCATTGTCTGTCATTGATGGATTTTATGACGCGTTTTTGAAACTCATCGGCTGGTTGATGTATTGTCTTCCATTCGGATTGTGCAGTTTGCTTGCCGTACAGATTGCGCATGTTGGATACGAGATGCTGTACGCCATGTTCAAACTTGTAGTATATATCTATATAAGCGCTTTTCTCCTTATCATTTTCTATAGCATCATCATTTATGTACGGGTACGAGTCCCTTTTATGCAAACGGTGCGTGCATTGAGAGAGACGCTGATCATCGCAATGGGAACATCGAACGGATATGCTGCGATCCCGTCGGCAATCCGTGGCCTGCACAATGGGCTGAAACTTGACAAAGATACGACCAATCTGGTAATACCGCTCGGAATAAGTCTCAATCCACATGGCACCGTGATGCATTTTGCCATCAGCACCATGTTTATGGTTCAACTCTATGGTAAGGGGATGGATATAAACTTATTCTTCGTGATCCTCTTCGGTTCAATATTGGCCGGTTTGGCAGCAACAGGAGCGCCGGGTCTCGCGGCTCTTGGGATGATCTCGATCGTGCTTGATCCGTTGGGGCTTCCTGTCGGTGTAGCGGTTATTTTACTTGCGGCTGTTGATCCCATTGTTGATCCCATTCTCACTGTTGTGAATGTTCACTCGAATTGCGCTTCGACTGCGGTAGTCGCCATTCATGACAAATCTGAGTCTGTAGCGGATTATTCTGCTGCAGTTCCGGCAACCACATAATGGCAGGGATATGGAAAGAAAACCCGCAGCATGAAGGTTTTTTAGTGGAGATTATTAAATCATGGCCATAAAATGTATCGGAGTCGCCGGATGCGGTGTGATGGGCAGAGGACTTGCCCAGTCTCTTGCACGGTCCGGGCTTGAGGCGGTCATCGTTGATGTCTCGCGGGATATACTCGAAAGAGGCCGTGAGGAGATAGCCCAGGGGCTTCGTTTCTACTGTTTTCAGAACAAGGAGTTTGATCCGGATGAGGCGATGGGGCGCATCCGATTCGAAACCTCGCCCGAGATGTTCCGAGACGTTGATTTTCTTGTCGAGAACATTACCGAAAAACCGGAGTTGAAAGAATCCCTGTACCGTGAGATTGACCGCCTGTGCAGGCCTGACTGTGTTTTTGCAGCCAATACATCGGCAATTTCGATAACCCGTATCGCTTCATGGACAGAACGTCCGGACAGAGTGATCGGTATGCACTTCATGAATCCGGTACCCATGAAACCTTTGGTGGAGGTTATCCGAGGCTGGAGAACTTCCGACGAAACAGTCGGTACCGCGGGAAATTTCCTCGCAGCCATCGGGAAAAAAGGTGTAGTGGTCAACGATATGCCCGGATTCGTTTCGAACCGTGTGCTGATGCTGATGGTAAACGAAGCGATATGGCTTGTACAGGATGGTGTCGCCAAGGCAAAGGATATTGATGAGATATTCCGGTCATGCTTCGGCCATAAAATGGGGCCGCTTGAAACAGCCGATCTCATCGGGCTGGACACTATCCTCTATTCACTCGATGTTCTCTTCGAAAGTTACCGCGATAGCAAATTCCGTCCATGTCCGCTTCTTGTGAAGATGGTGGATGCCGGGCTCCTTGGGCGGAAATCGGGCGCCGGTTTTCACACATATTGACAATCCCCTTTACTATGAGATAGTGATCGTGAACGAGATAAAATCTAAAATTCGTGAATTTGTCCTCAAACATGTCAGAGATGACAATCTCGAGGATGATGAAAACATGTTTGAACTGGGATATGTGAATTCCCTTTTTGCCATGCAGCTTGTCATGTTCGTCGAGAAAGAGTTCACGTTGCAGATTAGCCGTGAAGATCTCGATTTCAGCAACTTCCGATCCATCGAGGCGATCACCGCGCTTGTCCTCCGGGGAAAGGGTTTGACATAGATGTTCGGTCTGAGCGCTCTGGGGTCTGACTCCCGCCATGAATTCCGCACCTATGTTGACGAGGTGGTGTATCCCTTCTCCAATGAGTGGGAGGAGCGTCAGTCCATGCCGGAAACAGTGATCCGTGATTTCGGAGCGCGCGGCTACCTGGGCGCTTTTCTGCCTGAGGTCTGGGGCGGCAGGGAGATGGATAATCTGACTTTCGGGCTTTTGTGCGCTGAACTCGCTCGTGGAAGTGTGTCGCTCCTCAGTATGCTGACAGTCCACACCATGACCTCGCAGGCCATTCTCCGCTGGGGCGGCGATAGTTTGAAGAAGCGCTGGCTCCCGGATTTGGCTGCGGGATCGGTTGGCGCTGCCTTCGCACTCACTGAGCCCAACATCGGCAGCGATGCTTCCAGCATAAGCACTGTGGCGGTTCCCGATGGCAATGGCTATGTTCTCAATGGGACAAAGAAGTGGATTTCTTTTTCCGCAGGGGCCGGTCTCTTTCTGGTAGTCGCGCGCTGTCCTGATGACGGTCCGGCGGCATTCATCATCACGCGGGACACTCCTGGATTCACCATCGAGCCGATGACCGGACTTCTTGGATTTCGCGCCGCGGGTGTGGGCGAGTTAACATTCACCGACTGCAGAATCGGGGCGGACAGCCTGCTCGGCAGGTCGGGCGGCGGTTTTTCCTTTGTGGCTTCTCATGCGCTCGACCACGGGCGTTATTGTGTCGGCTGGGGAGGCGTCGGCCTGATCGGCGGCTGTCTTGAAGCGTGCGCCGAGTATGCGCGCACCCGAATTCAGTTTGGACAACCGCTTCGCAGTCACCAGCTCGTGCAGGGTATGGTCGCCGACATGGCCGCTGACCTCGAGGCCTCGATGTCCCTTGCCATGAGAGCGGCAGCATCACGTGAGGCAATGGAACCGGAATCGATCATGATAACCTCAATCGCCAAATATTTCTCCTCGAAAGCAGCGCTCCGGGCTTCCGCGGATGCGGTACAAATTCATGGCGGTAACGGATGCAGCCCCGATTATCCGGTGCAGCGCTACTACCGTGACGCCAAAATACTTGAGATCATCGAGGGAAGTTCGCAGATGCAGCAGCTCATGATCTCACGGGATGTTTTTACCGGCGTTTTGACACAGCGTAACCGGAGACGGAAACGCAATGACGGTTGAGATATGTACAACACGTCAAGTTAAATGCGTGGTGTGGGATCTTGACGAAACGTTGTTCGAGGGCGTGCTTCTGGAAGGTGGAGCCTTAAGACTCCGTGACGGGGTGGCGGTGGTGGTAAAGGAACTTGACCGCCGTGGTATCCTCCAATCCGTTGCCAGCCGCAATGATCATGACCATGCGATAGAACGTCTGGAATCTTTCGGCATCTCCGAATATTTTCTCTTTCCTCAGATTCACTTCGGGAATAAAAGCGAGTCGATACAGATTATCGCGAAAACCCTGAATATCGGAATTGACACCCTCGCTTTTGTGGACGATCAGGCCTTTGAGCGCGATGAGGTCTCTTCTCTGTTTCCGGAGGTTCTCTGTATCGATGCCGCCGATATCGGGACGATTTTGGAAATGGCCTGCATGATGCCCCGATTTGTGACTGAGGATTCCGCCAACCGAAGGCGCATGTATATTGACGATAATGAGCGGGCGGTTGCAGAAGAACATTTCGAGGGTCCCAGGGAAGAATTCCTGTCCGGGTTGAACATGCGCTTCTCGATAAATCTTGCCCGGCAGGACGATCTCAAACGTGCTGTGGAACTGACCGAACGCACAAACCAGCTCAATGCGACAGGCCGCACGTACGGGTATGATGAACTCGATGAACTGCGCACATCTCCCGGACACCTGCTCTATATCTGTTCGCTTGACGACCGGTACGGCAGTTACGGCCGGATTGGCCTTGCGCTTGTGGAAAAGGGAGAATCGGCATGGACGATCAGGCTGCTTCTGATGTCCTGCCGGGTCATGAGCCGCGGTGTAGGCGCGATTCTCTTGAACCATATCATTCGGAAATCGCGTGAAGCCCATAAACCGCTCCACGCGGACTTTGTTGAAACCGGCCGTAACCGCATGATGTATGTTACCTACCGGTTTACCGGGATGAGGGAAATCGAACGGACTGGCGATGTATGTCTGCTTGAACTCCCGGAAGACAGTCCTGCTCCCGGTTTCCCAGATTATGTTGAGGTTTTGACCGATGACTGACAATCTCTCCGATTCCGGCAATGTACTGCTTATCTGTCTGCCCTACGCGGGCGGGAATTCTTTTGCGTACCGGAATATGGGTAAAACTCTTGATAAATTCATACAGCCGCTCGCTATCGACCTTCCCGGTCATGGCCTCCTGTTCAACGAACCCCGGCTCCAAACACTCGATGAAATGGCTGATTTCGTGCTCGATACCATCGAGGACAAGGTTTATCCTGCCCGGTGGGCGATCTTCGGGCACAGCATGGGCGGGATGCTCGGGTACCTGGTTGCGCAGCGTTCTTCAAGACGTCTTCTGCCGCCGCCTCTGCACCTTTTTGTATCCGCCCGCCGTCCCGGAGGAGTCAAACCGCCGTTCTACTGGAGCGATTTATCACGGGAAGAGTTTCTGGATAGATTGACGCAGATCGGGGGAATTCCTGCCGAGGTTCGCGCCAATGAAGAGCTTATGAACCTGTTCGAGCCTATACTGTACAATGATGTCAAGGCGCTAGAAACCCACCCTCATGACGACACGTCGCCGGTTATCTGCCCCATTACCGTGCTCATCGGCCGTGACGACGATATTCCCGAGGATCACGCGTATCTCTGGATAAAGGATACCATTTCACCGGTAAATGTATTAAGCTTCCCCGGCGGGCACTTTTTCATATTTGAACGGATGGATGAGGTCGGCCGTCTTATCAGCGACACGCTTGCAAAAGACATTGAAAATCATCGTGAATACCGGCGTGCACAAATTGATGTCATGCTGCCTGATTCCGGAGGTACCCTATGAACACGGCGTATAAACCGCACGTGCTGGTCTTTTCCGGTATTGGCACTCAATGGCCCGGGATGGGTGAGGACATATTTGCAACCGAACCCGCATTCCTTGTGGGTACGGATGAATTCGACGATGCCTTTTCTGCGCTTTCGGGATGGTCCCCGGTCGAGATGATCCGGAGCGGTTCCGATGTATCGGAAGCTTCGAAAGGGCACCCCTGCGTAATGCTTCTCGAAATTGGGCTGTACTCTCTGCTCAGAGACAGAGGAATAGAGCCTTCGGCGATTATCGGGCACAGCGGGGGCGAGGTTGCCGCCGCAGTAGCATCGGGAGCGCTTACCATTGCCGACGCCGCTCTGGTGACATGGCGTCATTCCTGCATACTGGAACAGCTGGCGGGCCGGGGAGCGATGGCGCATATTTCGCTTTCATCGAAGGATGTCAAACCATATCTGGCCGGTATTCCCGATGTGACCATTGCTGCGAAAAACAGCCCGTTCGCCACAGTGATAGCCGGGCCGGAAGAATCCCTGCGTCTCATCCTTGATGCCATTTCCACCAAAACGGATGTTTTCTGCCGTATGCTCCGGGTCGACGCGCCCCTGCATTCACGGTTTGTCGAGCCGTTTCTCGATGAGTTCGAATGTTCGCTTTCGGGCGTCCGGCCGCTGAAGCCCTCCGTCCCGATATACTCCACGCTTCATGGCAGGCTTGCCGGAAAAGATGATTTCAACGCGTCATACTGGCGGAACCATATCTACCGCCCGGTGGCGTTTATGGAAGCGGTGATGGCTGCGCTCTCGGACGGTGCGGACTGTTTCATAGAAATCGCGCCTCACGCGGTGCTTCAGGATGCGTTGATCGATTGCGCAAGGGCAGCAGGGAAAACTATCAAATCCTCCGTGCTCATGATACGAAACGAACCCGCCATGCCGTTGATCTCGAACGCCATTGCCGCGCTGAAAGCGCAGGACGACGCGGCTTACGGTATCACGGCGGCGAAACCGTCCACGGACAATCTCCACAGCCTCCGCGAGATCGAGCCTAAAAGGAGAGCAGCTCTTATTATGGACATAATCAAAGACTGCCTTATATCGGTTTCAGGGAGTGAAATAATCCCCTCGGATACAGGGGAATTCGTTGCGATGGGTGTCACCTCACTTTTAGCAGTCCGATTAAGAAACGCTTTGACGGATCGTCTGGGCATCGATATGCCCGCCACAATCGTTTTCAATTACCCGACAATTCCCCTTCTGGCGAACCATCTTCTCGAACAGCTCGATCTGGGGGTTGCCGCTGAACCGGTTGCCGGTTCCGGCAGCACCGGCCATTTGAGGGAACCGCTGGCAATCGTAGGCCTTTCCTGTCGTCTGCCCGGCGGCGCGCATGATCCCGATGCATTCTGGGAACTGCTGAAAGGCAATGTGGACGCAGTCTGCACCATACCCCCCGACCGATGGGACAAAGACCGTTTTTACGATCCGGATCCGTCTGTGCCCGGAATGAGCAACACGTGCGAGGGAGGGTTTCTCACCTGTCCGATTGACCGCTTTGACGCTCCTTTTTTCAACATCTCCGCGCGGGAAGCCCGTCAGCTCGATCCGCAGCAGCGTCTTTTGCTCGAAGTGGTGTGGGAAGCGTTCGAGAACGCGAACATCGATATAACTGCCCTTCATGGCTCTCGAACAGGAGTGTTCCTCGGGATGTCCAGTTCGGACTATTCCCACTCAAATCGAGACAGCTACAGACGTGAACTCATTGATGCATATACGCTTACAGGTTCGACATTCTCCGCTGCC
>JBAYHX010000098.1:0-9246 GCA_041665965.1 Candidatus Latescibacterota bacterium | reverse complement strand
GTATTCCTATTCATGGGCAATACTCCTTTTCTGAATCGATTCATGATTATCGCTAATCTAAATCTAATCAGAACATGGGGTTTGCCCAATTCTTTTCTATTTTAACCGGACACTACTGATATAATCTTGTAACTCATGTAAATCATGAGCTAATTGCAAAAGTCGTTTTGGAAACGAAAAAATGATAAGTTTTATTACTTCAGCCCCCTAACCCTCAATCCCTTTCCCCCGAATGGGGCAAGGGAAGTTGTTGCTACACAGTATTTTCCTGCCCCCTCCGGGGGAAGGATGACCGGAGGACAGAAAAGGGGCTGCCTTCAAAAAAAGACTTTTGCAATTAGCTCTCATGTCTAATATTATTTCCTTTCTTTATTGACTTAGCTAACTTTGCGAGAGAACAAATCAAAGATTTCAAATCCTCGGAAAGTCAGGAGAAAAAATCCCTCTAGTGCAAAATTTTTCCTTCACCGGTCATTATTCAGAATAAAAATATCGGAATCGTCATTTGGCGCAGGGTTCAGACGGGAAGAAATGTACGCGAAGAGAATAAGGCCGATACAATCTGCGGCAAAATCGTAAAAATCGCAGAACCTTTTGGGCACGAAGAGCTGGTGAATCTCGTCGGAAGCTGCATACAATATTCCGAAAGCTATTGTCTGCCGAAGAGGTTTGAAAGAGGGTTTTGGGAATCTGAAGGCACGGTAGAGGAAGATACCGAACAATCCGAATTCAAGCATATGAACAACTTTATCCCCGTAATCGAAAGGAATGGTCGGGATCGTATATCCGGGAAACGAGGACATGATATAAATAACTATGGCATACAGAATCGCAGGCCCCTGGAAGATAAAAAAGAGTTTGAATCGATTTTGTTCCACTAACACATGTCCTTTCTGCATTATCTTTTTTTGTGAACAAGGCGGACTTTTTTCGAGCCGGCAGCGATTTCTCCTATCCTGTATACTCTCTCTCCCCCTTTTTTCATCTGTTCAGTGATTTGTTCTGCATCGGAAGGAGCAACGGTCAATGTCATTCCGATCCCCATATTGAATGTACGATACGATTCCGCCTCACTGAGATCACCGGTTTCGACCAGAAAACGGAAGAGAGGCGGCGTTTCCCATGAATCTGGGTCGATGAGCGCATCGAGATGGCCGGGAAGGGTGCGGTCGATATTTCCGGTAAATCCTCCGCCGGTGATATGCGCCAGAGCATGAAGGCCCGGTGTATGCAAAAAAGGTATGACTGAGGGCCCGTAAGAGCGATGCACAGCAAGCAAAACATCCGCCACGCTCGTATCTGTTCCGGGAAGAAGGTCTTCCGGTTTCAGACCGGCAGTCTGAAAGACAAGCTTTCGGGCCAGAGTGTATCCGTTGGTATGAAGGCCTGTGGAAGCAAGCCCGAGAATGACATCTCCCTCGGCTGTCCGTGAACCGTCGAGGATCGTATCCTGCTCGACAACTCCCACAATAACACCCGCGAGATCATATTCTCCGGGATAATAGACATCGGGCAGTTCGGCCATTTCTCCCCCGATAAGGGCGCACTTGTTTTCACGGCAGGCTTTGGACATTCCCGAGATGATCGAATTAACCATAGCATCTTCGTGCCGGGAATAAGCCAGATAATCCAGGAAAAAAAGAGGAGCAGCGCCCATTACCAGGATATCATTGCAGCAATGGTTTACTATGTCGGCGCCAACTGTGTCGTGACGGTTGGTCATGATCGCTACTTTCAGCTTCGTGCCGACACCGTCAGCCGATGAAACAAGCACAGGATTTTTATATCCGGTAAAATCCGGTTTGAATAATCCGCCGAACGCCCCTATGTCGGAAAGCACCTCCGGACGGAAGGTTGATCTCACCAGATCACGGATATGGCGTTTTGTTTTCATCGCAGCATCGATATCAACTCCGGCTTCTTTATATGCATCGTGTTCCACGGGAAGTACCTTTCTCAAAAAGTTTTCCTAAATATATATTTTTTGTGATTCTAATTCAAGATAAGAGTTTCCGGCTTTCCTACCCGCATGAACGGAAGAATGGAGATGTATCTTCAGGATGCTGAATAAATATTATAAAAAAAAATCGTATAAATAAAAAAAAGCTTCTTGTTTCCATATTTATGTTATTATATTAGAGCGCTTATTAAAACAGCTTCAAACTGATTTTATAAGACACATTTTCGATAATCGCCAGGATTACTGTTGGCAACGGGTTATTATAGATGGTTTTACTCAATTATTTCTTAATTGATGGCATCTTTAAAAAATATTAATATTAAGCCTTGATATTTTTTAACAAACAAGATATATTTGCATATTATATTTTTCTTCGCAGTTATCCATAAACTTTTTTTCACAAGAAACATAGGAAGGAAGGGGTCACATTGGTACGTTTTTCCTCTGAGTTGATCCGTGAAGACACTCTTGAAAAGATGGCAGAAACTTTGAAAGCCGTTGCACATCCCGTGCGCCTTCAGATAGTAAATATCCTCATGAACGGAGAACGTTCGGTGGGGGAACTGGTAAAAGCATTGGGAACCAAACAGTCTCTTACCTCCCAGCAGCTCAGCATCTTAAAATCAAGAGGGGTGCTGAAATCCAGAAGAAATGGGAACGTGGTGTACTATTCTCTTGAGAACAGCGGCATAAAGAACATCATGGCATCGATTCTGGCAGAGACCTGATACGGATTATAAAAATGGTAAAAAACTCCCGATATCGGGAGTTTTTTACCATTGATAGCGCTTGTTTGATACTATGCCCGTTTTGCACCTCACTATACACAGGAAATTCTGGAACCAAATTTTAATGCAATCCTTGTTGCCCCGTTTGTACTCCCTTCCTGGAATTCCATTGAACCGGGGAACTGTGATAAAAACATAGCTGCAAATAATTATGTCTTCTGTTCTTGATTCCAGTAAATCGTCCATTTTTTTACAGCGGGGGTGATTTTACTATTCCGGGCCGTAACCATTTGCAAAGCAGGTTATTATGGAAACCTTTATCCATCCCGACGCCAGCGTCGGCGAGGGAGTTGAAATAGGAAAATTCAGCATTATCGAATCCGGGGCCGTAATCGGCGAAGGAACTACGATCGGCCATCATGTGGTAATTCATGCCGATTCCCGTATAGGCTCTGGTGTCCGTATCGACGATCACGCGGTGATCGGGAAACTTCCCATGGTCTCCAAACGGAGCATGATGACCAAAGCGGGCCGTACCTTTCCCCCTGTTACAATCGGCGATAATGCGATCATCGGAACCGGAGCAATCATCTATACCGGCTCGACAATCGGAAAGGGTGTGCTCGTTGCCGACACCGCATCGGTTCGCGAGGACTCTGCCATCGGGGATTTCACCATCATCGGACGAAACTCCACCATCGACAACATGGTGGTTATCGGCGCACGGTGCAAGATTCAGACCGATGTATATATCTGCTCTCATTCCGTGATCGGAGACGATTGTTTCATCGCTCCCTGTGTTGCAACTTCGAACGACAATTATGCCGGCAGGTGGTCCGAAAGAACCAAATATTACCGTGGGGTAACAGTCAAGACCGGCGGCCGTATTGCGGTAAACTCCACAATCCTTCCCGGGAAAATTATCGGTCCGGATGGGATGGCGGCAGGCGGCTCTGTTGTCACCAGAGATGTTCCGGAAGGTATCATTGTCTGCGGGAATCCGGCGCGAAAATTACGGGCGGTTCCCGAAAACCAACTTCTTAAAAACCAGGAAGATTCTAAAAAATGAAAGTTCCTCTTCTTGATCTGAAAGCTCAATATGCCACCATCCGGAGCGAGATAGAGCCGGTGGTGAAAGATATATTCGAAAGTCAGTATTTCATTAATGGCCCTGTGGTCAAAAAGTTCGAGGAAGCCACAGCCCGGTACATCGGCGTGTCCCATGCAATCGGATGCGCATCGGGAACCGATGCGCTGCTCCTTGCTCTTATGGCGCTTGGTGTCGGCCGGGGCGACGAGGTCATCACTACTCCCTATACCTTTTTCGCAACCGCCGGTTCCATCGCACGGCTCGGCGCAAAACCGGTTTTTTGCGACATCCGCAGCGACACCTATAATCTGGACCCGGATAAGCTGGAAAAGCTTATCACCCCGAAAACGAAAGCCGTCATCCCGGTTCATCTCTACGGACTTACCGCGGATATGGGGCGTATCAACGATATCGCCGGCTCTCACGGTATCCCGGTGATCGAGGACGCCGCGCAGGCTATCGGGGCATCTTCCCCGCTGGGAAAAGCCGGAACATTGGGAACGATCGGCTGTTTTTCCTTTTTCCCTTCGAAAAATCTCGGAGGAGCCGGCGACGGCGGCATGGTCGTTACCAATGACAGCGCCCTTGCCGAGAAGATCACCATGCTCCGCGAGCATGGCTCCAAGCCAAAATATTACCATTCCATCGTCGGAATCAACTCACGGCTGGATGCACTGCAGGCGGCGGTTCTCACTATCAAACTCCGTCATCTGGACGCATGGACCGACGGGAGAATTTCCAATGCCGCTTCCTACAGGAAGCTGTTTTCGGATAAAGGGCTCAAGGATATCGTCCTTCCCGATGTCCCGCAGGGACACCGTCACATTTTCAATCAATTCGTTATTCGGGTGAAAGAAAGAGATTCCCTCCGTGAATTCCTTACCGGTCGTGAAATCGGAACGGAAATTTATTACCCGGTTCCGTTGCACCAGCAGGAATGTTTCTCCGGCCTTGGATATAAAAAAGGCGATCTTCCGGAAAGCGAGAAAGCGGCCGGATGCACCCTTGCCCTTCCCATTTATCCTGAACTGACAAGGGAAATGCAGGAATATGTTGTCGATGCCATAGCCGAATTTTATGGGAAATGATAACTCGGAAATGACTGCCGGAAACCATCGGATAAAAGTCTGCCATATCACCTCAGTTCATGCTCCTTTCGACACTCGCATTTTCTACAAGGAATGCCCGGCGCTTGTCGAAGCAGGTTACGAGGTTCACCTTGTTGTCGGAAGGGATGTGGATGATGAGGTTTTGAATGGGATCCATATCCATTCTGTTCCCCTCCGCAAGAGCAAAATCAGGAGAATGTTATTTACAACCTGGGATGTGTATCGGAAAGCTTCGGGAATTAAGGCTGACCTGTATCATTTTCACGATCCCGAGCTGATACCTGTGGCGCTTCTTTTAAAAATACGGGGCAAGAAAGTAATCAGCGATGTCCATGAAGACTATCCTGACTGTATAAATTATAAAGATTCCATTCCTCTTTTTTTTCGCAAACCCGCGGCTCTGATAACAGGTTTTTTCGAGTCTTTAACCGCCGGTTTTTTTGATGCGATTGTAACGGTTACTCCCAAAATATCTGCCAGATTCCAAAAGCTGAACACCAATACTGTTGAAATCAGAAATTTTCCCCTTTTGTCCGAATTTTCTTCTTATTCAAAAACTTCTGGATCTGAGCGAACTGATACGGTCACCTATATAGGAATGATCTCCTTTGAACGTGGAATCATCGAACTGATTCAATCTTTGGAAATTGTAAACAAAACAGTTTCAGCACATTTGATTCTGGGCGGTAATTTCCCTTTTGCAGGTCAGGAAGAATATGTAAGAAATCTCCCCGGTTTCCAATATACAGATTTTCGCGGTTTCGTTTCACGTGGCCAGGTAACACAAATATTGAGTGAAGTCAAGGCTGGAATTGTGGTTACCCGTCCGGTTTCGAATCATAAACATGCCTATATGACGAAAATGTTCGAATATATGGCAGCCGGAATACCTGTTATCGCCTCGGATTTCCCTCTCTGGAGGAGCATTGTTGAAGGAAACGGATGCGGAGTTTTAGTTGAACCGGGTAATCCTGAAGATATTGCGCAAGCAATTATCTGGATTCTTAATCATCCTTCCGAAGCTGAACAGATGGGAAAACACGGAAGGAAAGCCGTTGAAGAACAGTATAACTGGGATTCGGAAAAAATCAAGCTTCTGCAATTGTATTCATCGCTCAGTAAAAAAATCTGACATCCGAATTTTACCCCTTATTATCCAAAGATTCTTATATACATTCTTATCAAATTAAGCAGTCTGCCTTTATGTTCCAGGATGAAACCAGACCTGTACCTCATGCTCATTGATATGCTTCGTGGCACCCAAAAGGTGTGATTTATTTGAATCATTATCTTTTCAACTCTTCTTTGAGGAAAGGTATAATGAAGTGAAGGAAGAGGATACTTATACTATTTTTTTAAGAAAGCTGAAACAATTCGATAAGTGATTGAAAAAATATTATATTCAAAAGGCGAATGGCTAAACCAAATATGAATTCCGATTCCAAATATAGAAAATAACAGGATCTGCAAATGGGATATAAAAAACATATAAAATATTTTACGAATAAACTGTTGAAGCCATTCGGTTATGAAATCAGTACCATTTTTAACTTTCTAAAACCGCAGAAAAATTCAATGTTTCATCAGTTTTGCGAATTACCACAAGGAGCAGAAGAATATTTACAGCCCTCTCATCCAAGATTAAAAGAGCTGGTTGAAAAATATTCTCTTTGCAGCGACAAAGTTACACGGCCGACATTGTGGACTGATATGCATATTAAAAAAAATGATATCATTTATTTCAGAGGCGATAATGCTTATGTCTGGCAATTACGCGGCAAGAATATGAATTTTATGAGTTATCTGTTGACAACATATTATGTCAAGTCTATCGACACATTAACTCTTTTGGATACATTAAAAGAGGATAATTATTTCGGAAATATAACGCTCACCATCGACAATAAGACAATTTCCAGAGATTTACTGGATTCCATTATCGAAATTTATTTTCTTGAAAAAAACTTAAAGATTTCATCCTGTAATAACCTCAATATACTCGATATTGGAGCAGGATACGGCAGACTGGCACATCGAATGGCATCGGCTTTACCCAACATTAACACTTACTTCTGCACCGATGCTGTTGCAGTATCGACATTTCTCTCCGAATATTACCTTCGCATTCGTAATTTAGAGCAAAAAACAAAAGTTATTCCTTTGGATGAGATCGAAACAACTTTGAAAACTCAGAAAATAGATATTGCAATTAACATTCATAGTTTTTCCGAATGCTCGATTTCTTCGATAGAATGGTGGTTGTCGCTTTTGAAGGAAAATAGAATCAGATATTTAATGATCGTGCCGAATTCTTTGGATAATGGCGGGAAATTACTGGAAACGAACGACGGCAATAATTTCCAGAAAGTTATAGAAAAACATGGGTATGAACTTATTGCAAAAGAACCGAAATACAGAGATGAATCGATTCAGAAGCTGGCTATAAATCCCACATATCATTATCTTTTTGAAATGCGTTGAAAGAACCTGTTGTATTCGACATTTTGATGTTGGTTTATGAAACGGTTTCACCTTTTACAAAAGTTTAATTCAAAGCCTTACATTCACATCTATTTTTCCCTTGTTATCCCCGGCCAGTCATCGGTTCGGAACGGCGATGCCGGCAGCCCTTCTTTGTTGTAGAGTGTGCATTTGGGATTGTCCTCCCAGGCATACCTGACCGCTGCCGGTTCCGTTATCCCGTCGCACCAGACGACGACCTCGTCTCCTTCGACCGCCGCTTTCGCCCAGGTGAATGCACGATCCGCGCCTGCGAGGGCAAATCCGCTCGGAACACCGTTGTTTTTCATTACAAGCCCGCCGCCGGTGTCGGTGAATTTAAGATGCACTTTGCCGTCTTTCACGGTCATCGAGCGATAGAGCGGCCCCGAATACACAATGCCTTTCCCGTACGCGACACTGAGCGCTCCGAGCGCAAGACGTCGCCCAACCTCCTGCTTGTTTCGCGGATGAACATTTTCTGCGTCTCCGATATCGGCGGCAACTGCCATAGCGGTATGCGAAACCGAAAGGGTCATGAACTGTGCCTCTCTCAGTTCAGCCCAGGCGCTTTCGCCCGGTTTGTCGTGACGCTTGCCGAAATTGGCGAGCTGGACGAACAGGAACGGGAAATCTCCTTCACCCCAGGCGTTCCTCCAGTCCCTGATAAGCGCCTGGAAGAGTGTCCTGTACTGGTATGCCTCTCCGGCGTTCGATTCGCCCTGGTACCAGATAACTCCTTTTATCCCGAACGGAACGGCCGGAGCTATCATCCCGTTATACACCCATGACGGCACAGACGGAGCGAATGTAACATCCACCGGAAGCTTTGGCGGCTCGACATACTGCGGCAGAATGGGTTTTCCGGCATAGAGTACATGGTGGACATCCTCTTCCCATTCACGGGTTTTCCGATGATAGGCAAGAAGCTCCGGCGATCTGCTTTTGAGGATCGGCTCCCAATAGTCGAGAATGCCTGCGAGTTCCGGGTATGCCTTGAGTCCCTCGATGCGCATCCATGTTTCCGCAGTCGTTCCGCCCCAGGAGGAATGAATGAGTCCGACCGGCACATTCAGTTCACGCTGAAGTTCCCTTCCGAAGAAATAAGCGGCGGCGGAGAAAAGGTATACGGTGCTCGGACGGCATTCTTCCCAGCGGGCTTCGCAGTCACGCTGCGGGTCCGGGGAAAGGTCGTTCGTGACCTGAAAGAGGCGGATATTCCGATTGAGGGCTGATGCAACCTCGTTCGGGGCGTCATTGACATGGCAAACCCGCATCTCCATATTCGACTGCCCGGAGCATACCCAGACCTCCCCGGCCATGACATTGGTGAGTTTTACCGTGTTTTTCCCGCTGATGGTAAGCTCGAACGGCCCCCCGGCGGACAGGGGCGAAAGTTTCACCATCCACGCGCCCGATCTATCCGCAGTGACGGTTTTATCCTGCGAGCCGAGAACGACTCTCACCTTCTCGCCCGGATCGGCCCATCCCCAGATCGGTACGGGGATATCACGCTGGAGCACCATGTTCGACCCGATGACCGACGGGAGATGAATATCCGCAAAAGAAGCATTGATCGCAAAAAATGTGCATGAAACAAAACTGACAAAGAATACGACGAAGCCTGAAATATTCATAAGTCACCCCACTCTCAAAAAATTAAGTTTTATAGTTCCACAGGATCAATATAATACATTACACGGTATTTAAAGGGCGCTCAAACCATGCATTTCTTACTTATTGCTCCGGTGATTAAACAGCTGAAATATATTAAAAACTATTATTTTTGACAAATAAAGCATATAAGGTACTGATAATAAATAATATAACTTGATTATTATCTCATTTTTCAGTATATTG
>JBAYHX010000097.1:0-9379 GCA_041665965.1 Candidatus Latescibacterota bacterium | reverse complement strand
ACGTCTTCGACTTTGGTAAGAGCGAGAGCGCGGTCTAAGTGAGGTGACCCTGCAAGATTAAGTACACCGTTTGCCTTTTTTGATTTTTTTGCAATACGCTGAGCAACTTTGGCAAGGGTTTTCGTTTCTCCAATACCGACTGCAACCGGCATACCAACCCATTTTTTTACAGTAGTTCTCATAGTACGGGCATACTCGGTAAGGTCGATATGTTCCATACCTGTCAGTTTCAGAAATGCTTCGTCGATGGAATAGACCTCGATCTCAGGCGAAAACTGGGTCATTGTTTCCATGATTCGCCGAGAAATATCACCATAGAGAGAATAGTTTGAAGAATAGGCATATACCTCACCGCTTTCAATGAGATTACGAATTTTGAATGCAGCGATTCCTGCCGGTATTCCCAGAGCTTTAGCTTCATTTGAACGAGCAACGACACATCCATCATTGTTAGAAAGCACTACAATGGGTTTGCCTTCTAAACTTGGGTTAAACACCCGTTCACAAGAAGCGTAAAAGTTATTGCAGTCTATGAGAGCATACATAAGGCGATATCATGAAATGTAAAGTTATTAAAATTCATGGATGACAGTGGTAACTACACCCCAGATAGAGAAATCCATGTCTTCAGAGATCGGGATGGGGGCGTATTCATCATTGTCTGATACAAGGGATAATAAACTGGATTCTTTCTTTAATCGTTTGACAGTCAGTTCGCCATTTACAACAGCAATAACAACTGTATTGTCAACAGCTTCAAGAGATCGGTCTACAATGAGGATGTCTCCGGTATAGATGCCAGCGTTTTTCATAGAGTCGCCAATTGCTCGAACAAAAAAGGTCGCTGAGGGATGTTTGATGAGGTGAGTATTCAGATCGAGACTTCCTTCCATGTAATCATCAGCAGGGGAGGGAAACCCAGCAGGAACTTGCGAAAGAAATAATGGCTGACAACGATTAGAGGTGAGGGAAGGAGTAAAAATGCTGGAGACTAACATGGGGTGCCTCAGTGGGAATGATCAAAGTTTATAGGATAAGTGAAACAAATTATAGTGTAAATAATTAATCTTGTCAAATGGTTTTTATAAACGATTTTTCTTAAAATTGCAAAATTGGTTCGAAGTAAAAATCGTCGCGTTGAATTATTGATGAATTCAATTTACATTGTAGATCAAAAAAATCAACGTCGTTTGGGCATCAGTGGTATTTTTGATTTTTGTGGGAAACATAAAATATTACAATAGATGATGAAAGTTGGAATTTGGTGGGTTGGTGGGAATATTTTTTTTTGAGATTGTATCATTTGTCATGAAATATCTTGTATTCAAACACACTTATGATATATTTGGAAAAGAAATCTAACTTTTTCACTCTTGATGTGCCTTAACTTGAAAACAAAGAAAAGCAGTGTATAGGGTTGTATGGAAATAAATAAAAAATTGTTTAAAAGCAAAAAGAAAGGGAAGCATAATGAGCATGCCTGACGAATTAACACCTGAGAACTGCCGTCTACTTTTGGCGGTCTACATGGACAAAAATGAAATCGGAGCCCCACGAATTTCAAAATCAATCGGTTGCAGTCACTCAACACTAGCACGCATTCTCGCTGGTTCCAGCAAACCTACAATCGAGTTTATGAAGCAGGTAGGAATTCTAATCCAAATTGGAATTAATGATTACGAGAAGCTTTCTAAGGCTCAAAAGGAAACTATATCAGAAAAAATTGGTACTGTAGGTGGTGGAGTCGTTGGATTCGGTACGATTTTTGCCGCAATTAGTGCTTCCGGTACTGTTATAGGTCTCTCTGGAGCAGGGATAACCGCAGGTTTAGCTACTATAGGCGCAATACTTGGAGGAGGTATGATTGCCGGAATTGCTACAGTTGCTGCAATTCCCATTGCGGCAGGAGCAGCAGGTTATGCCATTATAAAGGGAGTGAAGTATTTCTTCACACAACATGAACTCAACACTGAACCAATTGATGTCAAATGGGAGGTAAGAGCTGAGGGCTGAGAATGCGAGTTCCAAACGCTTGTGGTAAAATCGAGTCAAAAAAAATGATGAAAAAACAGCCATCTGACTAAAGTCAGTTGAAATGGTGTGTCAGTTTGTGTCAGAACTCTTGTGAACTCTTGACACTCTTGGTAACTCTTGACAGTTCTATAGAAGTTTGTAAATGCAGAGACCATGAGAGTTTATGGTTGAATAACAATGAGTTAGGGAAGACCCCAAAAACCCGAATAAAACGACTTCTAAGCAGTAGGTTGGGGGTTCAAGTCCCTCTTGGCGCACCATGAAAAACAAAGAGTTACAAAGAAAGCTGACCCGGAAAGTAATAAATCAAAGCTCCCAATGTGCCAATTTTTGTCAAGATGCCTTCCCTTTAAATTCCGTTTCGGATTTGTCAGACTTAGAACTTGTCCGTAAATAAGGATTACGCGTTTTAAGACTGCCCCCTTCTGGTCTTTCAGGCCACCTTCCCCCCTTGCGGTGGGCAGAAAACAGCATGTGGCACATAAAGTTCCCTTGCCCCCATTTATGGGGGAAAGGGATCGAGGGATAGGGGGCATTGAGCAGGAGCAAACAGCAAATTTCTTATTTACGGACAAGTTCTTAATCAACCTGATGATAAAAACCAGTCTGACTATACCCGTATCCCCCGTAGGAAACCAACGAAATGCTTGTTAAACCGCAATTCCTCAACAATAATACTGGTAAATTTCTCATCGCTAAATTCGAATAAAATATTTTATGAGCACAATAACTGACAACTTCCCTGGTTTGTAAGATTGATGTATCAGAGCTTGTTGCGCTGTCCATATATAGTTAAAACCCCGGGGACTCCCAGGGTTTTTGTGTTCACATTGTTGCTGACAACAGAAACTATATATAGTGCAGTATTCCAGTATAATAAGTACTTGTTTTTCCGGCTGCTGTCTTTAGAGGGGTTGAGGACTACAGAGGCTATCTGCACTATTCGCCACTCTGCCGCAGTTGAAACAGACATACTTCGGATGATCGACCAGTTTCTTGTATTCATTCAACCGAACGTGATTATTTTTGAGAGTACCTCCCAAATGGCAGAGATGTTGGCTATGGTCTCCCTTGCAATCGAACTCTTCCATAATTTTCTCCTTTCAGAAAGAAACTACCTGTAATTCTCTTTTCTTTAGACCAAAATTTCCCATATCAAAAATCATGGGGCGTTTTTTATTGTAAAACATATCTGTGAATAAATATAACTTCTTTTTACACTATCCAATAAAGAAAATTAAAATGATCAGTTCTCTATTCCAAACACTGTTCAGTTATTTATGCTGCAGGCGATTTAGAACTGACCAGTCTATGGAGGATTGAGGAATGCCACTGCCATATCAAACAATGTTTCAAACGAAAAGAGATATCCATTGATAGTATCCTTTGACCGGCAACACGGACTGGCCAATTCCCCGCTTGGCAGTCTTCTTCTCTCGGCCTCGTGATACTGTGCACTCACAGGTGGTATGGGCGATAGTGAGTGGGATGGCAAATCCTTTATGGTTCCGCAGATTGCAGAAAACCATGAAGTACATCATGCCGTAGAACAGCGTTATTTCACGATTTTGCGATATCTGCTCCGACGGTTTTCGAAAAGTCTGTTGCCAAGTTCTTTTTCGCGCCAGTTTTCATACTCACGAAAGTTTCCTTCGAACCACCGTACCCGGCCGTCTCCTTCGAATACAAGAAGGTGCGTGCATACACGGTCGAGGAAAAACCGGTCATGGCTGATAATCAAAACGCAGCCGCCAAAATTCTGGATGGCCTCTTCAAGAAGGCGCAGAGTGTTGAGATCGAGGTCATTCGTCGGTTCATCAAGGAGCAGGAGGTTTCCGCCTTCTTTGAGAACTTTGGCAAGCTGACAGCGGTTCATTTCGCCGCCTGAAAGCTGGCTTACCATTTTCTGCTGGTCGGCTCCTTTGAATCCAAATCTTGCAATGTATCGGCGAATGGGGGTTGTGCGTTTTCCCAAGATAACTTCGCTCATGCCGCCGCCAATCTCATCGATGAGGCTTCGATCACCTTGAAGTGTTTTCCGCTCCTGATCGGCATATGCGATCTTAACACTGGTTCCGATAGTAACCTCACCCGAATCCGGAGTTTCCTTGCCCGAGATGATATTGAAAAGCGTTGTTTTCCCCGCACCGTTGGGTCCGACGACTCCGACAACTGCTCCACGGGGTATCGAGAAGGTTGCATTATGCAGAACGGTATTGCTGTCGAACGATTTGTTAACACCGCTGAATTCTATAACCTGCGTTCCCAGTTCCGGCCCTGGGGCGATTTGAATGAAATCTTCATCGGCTCCTGCTGATGACTCTCTTGCTATGAGTTTTTCATACTCGGCAAGACGATTCCGTGAGAGTTCATGGCGGTCCTTATTATTCATCCGGATCCAGGCAAGCTCATGTTCTATGGTGCTGAACCGGCTGCTTCCCTTTTTTTCTCCGGCTGCAAGGCGCGCCAGTTTCTGTTCGAGCCACGAAGAATAGCTGCCTTCGTACGGTATACCACAGCCGCTGTCGAGTTCGAGAATCCACTTCGTGATATTATCGAGGAAGTACCGGTCGTGAGTAACAATAATCACCGTGCCGGGATAATCGGAAAGTTGTCTTTCCAGCCAATCAACCGTTTCAGGATCCAGATGGTTGGTCGGCTCATCGAGGAGCAAAAGATCAGGCTTTTCCAGAAGAACTTTGCAGAGAGCCACGCGACGTTTCTCCCCGCCGCTGAGTGTTTTTACAATGCGATCGTTATCAGGTAAAAACATGGCCTCGCTCGATATATTCAAGTGCAGATCGAGATTCCATGCGTCGGCGGCATCGAGTTTGTCCTGGAGTTCTCCCATACGTTCTAGTGCGGCCTGCATCTCGTCATCACCAAGCGGTTCGCCGAGTTTTTCGGTGATCGCTTCGTATTCCTTGAGCATCGCAATAGTCTCGCGAAACGCCAGCTCGAGTGTCTGACGAACGGTTAGAGTCTCGTCCAGCACCGGATTCTGCTGCACGATTCCCGAGCGGTAACCGCGTGAAAGAACCGCAGTCCCCTGGAATTCATCATCCAGACCAGCCATTATTCTCAGTACCGTTGATTTTCCCGAGCCGTTATCGCCAACAATGCCGATTTTTGCACCGGGAAAAAAGCTCAGATAAATATCTTTGAGGACCTGTTTTTGACCATAGAATTTGTTAAGGCCAAGCATGTTGAAAATGTACTGTTCTGCCATATTCCGCTTTCCTTATATAATGTTTCCGTTTTCGCCATGAGCAATCACAATTGAAATTGTAAGATTCATATATCAAAGTCATGCGGTGTTATTGGTTACAAAATTGTCTGAGAATGAATATAGTTTCATATACACTGTCCGGCAAGAAATCATTAAAACGATTCTTCTACTTGAACCCTGTTCAGTCTGAAAAAGTAGTTTAAAAAGTACTTGTTGGAAGATCTAAAACATGGTAATATTCATTCGTAAAAAGATAATATCGAAATTTTATCACATTATAATTCTTAATATGGGGAATGTCGGTTAAAAAAGGAGCTTGAACATGAAAAAGAAGGCCGTCGTAACGGTATCACTCATCATCTTTTTTCTTTCTGCAGCCTACGCTCAAACAAATGCGAACAGGGTTATCGATGTAATTCTCTCAAGCTATTCGCAAAGAACATTCACGACGCAACAGGTTACCGATGGTGAAATCGATCAAATCATCCGGTGCGGGATAAAAGCGCCGAGTGCAAGGAACAAGCAGCCATGGAACTTCACCATTGTCAAGGACGCCGCTTTGTGTAAAAAAATTATATCGAATATAACCGATGGGAATGTGATAATTGTCATTTCAGGCCCGGACACGTTAGCGGCTTCCATTGATTTCGACTGCGCCCTCGCCACGGAAAACATGTTCATAGCAGCGCAGGCTTTAGGTCTTGGATCCCGCATTTATACAGGGCCGGTCAACAACGTAAATGCAACGCTGAAGGAATCCCTGGGCATACCTGCAGGGTATCGAGTGATTGCATTGTTAAGAATCGGAAACATTGATAAAACAGTTGACGCGGTAAGCGCCGCATCAAAACGTAAAGATGCAAAAGAAATTGTAAATACCAGATGAGAACCCTGAGTGTTGATTTTCCACTCAGTCTATTTGAGGTGATAATAGCAGAAGGTATGATCATGAATTTTTTATAAAAATCAATCAAAAAGCTTGATGAAGTTATTTTAGAAACATGATGGAAGATGTCAATACAGCAGTCAACGATGCTCGGACAGGTATTTTCCTTGCAGGGAGGCTAATCTGACCTTGCCACTTTTCGTCAAAATCCGTGACATCTGGTGCAATCCGCGAGATCACAATGATTAATGATAAATGCAACCGTTAAGGTTTACGTTGAAAAATGAATCATTACGGGAAGACCTGAAAATCACAATCCCTTTGCCTTCCAGGCAGCAGGCTGGGGGTTCGAGTTCATCTTGACGCACCATGAAGAACAATTCGTAAAGGGTTTTCTTCCCGTCAAATAATTGATTCGTTCAATTTTTGTAGTAAATAAGTGAACATAGGTAAACTATAAATCAATACGGTTGTCGGCAGTATTCCTCAGAACTATGAGTAATTCTTCATCTAAAGGATGTAACTCCTTTTTCATCCCCTTGGCCGATTGACTTTATCAATATAATAGCCTATTTATATTAATGATAAGGCATAAGCATTATTGTCTTTGTAATAAAAGAATCACTCTGATTCGCTCGTGACGGGCTTGGTGGTCGAAACCGTGAGTGTTTAAATAAAGAGCAGCTTTTTTATCCCGCTAATAGAGCAGAGAGGTCTGGGCGCATTATTTACGGGCAATGTACCCCCCGCAACAAAGTCTCTACCGCCGGCACATGAGTTTTGGCGCATATGCAGATCGCGGTGAAACCGATTTCTTAAACACGCTCTCAGCCGGGCGACAATAGCAAACAAAAACGAAACTCAAAGAACGAAAGGATTACTATTGCTCATTAAAGCCAAAACACTAAAGGATTACAAGTTGGGCAGCCTCGACGGGGAGATAGGGAAGGTTAAAGAATTCTACTTCGACGACCGGTACTGGGCTATTCGCTATCTGGTCGCCGACACAGGAAACTGGCTTACGGGCAGGCAGGTATTGATCTCTCCGTACGCTCTTTCCGCCGTGAATAAAGATAAGAAATATATCGCCATCGATTTGACCAAAAAGCAGATTGAGGACAGTCCATCCTTGAACAGTGACAAGCCTGTTTCACGGCAATTCGAGGCGGCCTATTCCGGGTATTATGGATCTCCGATGTATTGGGGTGGCCCGCATATGTGGGGATCTTATCCCGAGATTGTGCGTGACCACGAAAAGTGGAGAGAATCCATCCAGGGGGAGAAAGCGTGGGATCCCAATTTGCGCAGCACTAACGATGTGAGTGGCCATAACATCCAAGCCGCAGACGGTGATATTGGCCATGTCGAGGATTTTATCATAGATGACGAGACATGGGCGATTCGTTATTTAATCATCGACACACAGAACTGGTGGCCGGGAAAAAATGTTTTGATTTCGCCGCAATGGATAGAGCGCGTTAGTTGGAGCGAGTCGAAAGTATTCATCAATCTTCTTCGCGAAACCATCAAGCAGTCACCGGAATACACGGAAGAGTCTCTGCTAACCCGGGATTTCGAGACCGGACTGCATCGACATTACAATCGACGGGGATATTGGGTCGATGAACAGGGCTCCAGGCAGGATTCCCATTGAAGCAAAAGTTAAGA
Organism: Candidatus Latescibacterota bacterium; assembly: GCA_041665965.1. GTDB lineage: Bacteria > Latescibacterota > Latescibacteria > Latescibacterales > Latescibacteraceae > JAUYCD01. Next base: position 1,562 of record JBAYHX010000097.1, on the reverse strand, counting down.
AAGGGCTTTCATACATTCGCAACTTACTCGACCGTGAGATGCAGACCATTCGGGCAACTGAATCGGCCGCGCTGATTTTCGCTGGTGGTACCGGCGGGAATGTGTTCACGATCCGCGCCCGGATTTGCGAAAATGAAGAGGTCATGGAAAGAAGCTTCTGAATGAAAATAATCTGTCAAGGGTCTGTCAGAGTATGTCAATTTGTGTCAGAATTCTTGTAAACTCTTGACACTCCCGGTAACCCTTGACGGCAGGAGATGAGTTAATAAATGCAGAAGCCACAATGGTTATGATTATGATACAATGAGTTGTAAAGACCTCCAATTACCCGAATAGAACGACTTCCAGGCAGCGGGTTGGGGATCGAGTTCCTCCTGGCGTACCATTAAAAAACAAAGAGTTGCGAGAATTATTGACACTGTTTCCGGAGCACAGGAAGAAATTCGAGGATAGTGGTCAGAGAGGCAGTGACTCAACAAATGATAATCAGAGCTATTTAAAAATCTACTTCAGAAGTACATACACATCTTCTCTTTCCTCTTCATTTTTCATGTTTCATTTCCCCATTTTGAGTATATTACTTGAATAGTAAATTAATTTAGTCTTTTTAACCCCCTAATTCTCAGTCCCTTTCCCTCAAAAGGGGGCTTCTTCAAATAATGAAGGGAAGCAATAATGCGCGAATTGTTCATGATGCCTGGTCCGACCGAAGTGGCTCCATCTGTGATACAGTCCATGTGCCGTCCTGCAATAAGTCATGGCGACGCCCGATTTCATGATGTCATGGACCGCGCCTCGGAACAGGTGGCGGAAATCATCGGCACCAGAGGGAAGGTCGTTCTCCTGAATGGCAGCGGCCGCGGCGGTATAGAGGCAGCCATGAGCACCGCGCTGGAACCGATCGACCGTATCCTTATCATCAATAACGGTGTTTTCGGGAATATGCTCAAAGAGATTGCCCTGCGCTGCCGCCTTGAAGTAGATGAAGTCAAATCCGAACAAGGGAAACCGCTCGATCTCGACATGATCGAAGACGCTGCTTCAGCGCCGGATATCAAAGCAATCGCCGTGGTCCATTCCGAAACCTCTTCGGGAGTGTTGAATCCGATCAGGGAGATCGGTGAGATAGCCAGACGCTATAATCTCATCTATATTGTGGACGCAGTGAGTTCAGCCGGGGGTGCGGATATCTTTATGGATGATTGGGGGATCGATCTCCTCTGCACCGGGAGTCAGAAATGTCTCGGATCGCTTGCCGGTCTTGCTCCGGTTGGGATAGCAGACCGTATGTGGGAGGTTTTTGACCGTCGAACCACCGCTCCCCAGAGTTTCTTTTTTGACCTGAATCGCTGGAAGCTGATGTGGTTCAAAAAAGAGCACGGCGGGCTTTTGAAATTCAAATACCGCCGTCAGCCAATGACTGTGGCTACTCACCTTGTGTATGCGCTCGACGAGGCAACCCGGCTGGTTCTGGAGGAAGGTATGGATGCTCGCTGCCGCCGTCACCGGAAAGCGGCAAAAGCCATTCATGCCGCACTGCCGCATCTTGGCCTCTCGCTCTT
>JBAYHX010000096.1:0-9398 GCA_041665965.1 Candidatus Latescibacterota bacterium | reverse complement strand
GGATTTATAAACCTGGATTTATTCATGTTTCACAGCCCTTTCTCCTGCCGTTTGCAGGGGAAAGGGTTTTTTTTTGATGTAAATCAGAGGGGGGATACAAATATATAGTGTAAAGAAAATCGAGTTAAAAATTTATGTGGTTTTCGTTAAGCCGATCCCTTTCACTCCATAATAATTTGGACAATGGAATGTTTTCCGATGGACTTGCATCTTTTGTTATTCTTGTTAATTCATCAATGTTATCGAGGAAAATATCGACAATCTGGGGGTCAAAATACTTCCCTCGATCTTTGATGATAATATCGCACGCAACTTCGATAGGATATGGGTCTTTATAGGGACGTTTCGAAATCAGGGCGTCGAAGCAGTCGGCCAGGCAAACGATCCTTCCCGCTATATCGACTTTCTCACCGGAAAAGCCGTAGGGGTACCCCATTCCATTCCATTTCTCATGATGAGAGAGTGCGATTTTCTGCGCCATCTGTATGATTTCAGCATCCGAATTAGCCAGTATATTGGAACCAATTATTGTATGTTTTTTTATAATATTGAATTCCTTTTCAGTTAATTTTCCCTTCTTTGTGAGAATATTATCCGGAATGCCGATTTTTCCAACATCATGCATTGGGGCGGCATATTTGAGAGACTTAATTTGAGAAGGCGACAAACAGAGTTTTTCTGCAATAAGAGTACAATATTGTCCTATTCTCACAATATGATCACCGGTATCTTCATCCTTATATTCTGCTGCAATCACGAGACGGTATATTGTATCCCTGTAAGCGGCCTGTAATTTTTCATTATAAAGAGAAATGTCTTTTGTATAGAGCAATCTGACAGCCTGTTCCCTTACTTCTCTATCGGCATTTTGATATTTTATGAGAACGGAATTGAAATTTTCAGCAATATCATTCATTTCCTTATCAGCATGAATATGAATGAGTTCCATTTTTTTTCCGGATGCAACTTCCCCTGTTTCATCTGCAAGCACGGCAAGTTTTTCGACAGAACTTCTCAAGAGAACCAAGCCTGCTAAAAAACAAGACAATATTAATGCAATAAAGAGAATAATGGCATTTGGCAGATTTATTATTTTATCGTAAAAAAGATAGAAGATCAGAAGAACGGGGATTACTACCAAAAGAGCTAAAATAACCCACATTTTACCATAAAAGCTGCTGTAGTCACGATAAATTGAGTTCACCTAAGTACCTTTTACATGGGTATTGGGGTTATGTGATTTCTTATATGCTCACCTGAAAATTTAAAAATACGATGGGTTATAAAAAATTACAACAACTCTTGCTTCCAGTTTTTATTTATCACGAAATTACCAGCTTCATTTATAAGTATCCGCTTACGGCTCTTGGAATTCCTCCTAAAAAGTTGATAAATTCCATTCAACGGATATCTGTAAAATACTATTCAACGGAATGGATACAAATGATACGTTTTCTCCCGAGGTATCTTTCAACATCGTTTTTCCAGAGAATTTACTTCCTTCGATGATTGTTCCGATTCCTTTCAACTCTAATTCTATCGGAAAACGGGAGAAATTCCTTTTGTCGGAATAAGGATTCATTTGGTATAAAAGTATACATTGTTTATTTTAAGATAACATAATATATAGTTTCTTTTACAAGAATTACCATATAATTTTTTGAAGGAATTAACAAGTTAAGGTAAAAAAAGAATACGCTTTTAACTTCACATGACCAATGAGTAATAAAAAATATCAAGATATCAAGCATTCATGCATTTTAGAGGTGAATTTCGGCAGCTTATACAGCTTTATGCCAGGATATAGACACCCATATAATCGCTCACATTAGCGGTCAAAGCCTAATACTGATCACATAAGGCTGGTTTCGACAGGCTCAACCAGCGGACACTGAGCTTGTCGAAGTGCAGTTTGGGTTAAGTGAACAGTATTAGGTAAAAGCCGTAGTAATGATAACCGTGAGAATACATATTTATTTATTGATGCTGTTTTCTCAAAGCTGAACCCGTCCACCCCATAATAAGTTAGACAATGGAACATTTTGTGATGAATCAACATCTTTTTTAATTTTTACTAATTCATCAATGTTATCGAGGAAAATATCGACAAGCTGGGGATCAAAATGCTTTCCACGATCATTGTTGATAATATCGCACGCAACTTCTACGGAATATGGATCTTTATAGGGACGTTTCGATATCAGGGCATCGAAACAGTCGGCCAGACAAACAATCCTTCCTGTCAGGTCGACTTTATCGCCGGAAAGGCCGTAGATGTATCCCTTTCCGTCCCATTTTTCATGATGAGAAAGTGCAATTTTCTGCGCCATTTGAATAACTTTTGCATCCGAATTAGCCAGTATGTTGGAACCAATCATTGTATGGGTTTTGATAACATCAAATTCCTTTTGGGTTAATTTTCCCATTTTCATGAGAATATTATCCGGAATGCCGATTTTTCCAACATCATGCATTGGGGCAGCATATTTGATAGACTGAATTTCAGAAGATGACATACCGAGTTTTTCTGCAATAAGAGCACAGTAAAGTCCCATTCTCAAAAGATGGTCGCCGGTATCCTTATCTTTATATTCCGCCGCAACCACGAGACGGTATATTGTATCCCTGTAAGCCTCCTGTAATTTTTCATTACTACGAGCAAGATCTTTTGCATAGAGCATTAGCTTAATAGACTGTTCCTTTAATTCCCTATTGGCGTCATCACCTTTCATGAGAACGAAATTGAAGTTTTCAGCAATATCGTTCATTTCCTTATCAGCATTAATATGAATGGGTTCCCTTTTTTCCCCGAGTGCAACGATCCCTGTTTCTTCTGCAAGGTGACCAAGTTTTTCGATAGAACTTCTCAAAAGAGCCAGTCCTGCTAAAAAACAAGACAGTATTAATGTAATAAAGAGGATGGTTCTATCGGTCAGATTCATTATTTTATCGTAAAAAAGATAGAAAATCAGGAGAACGGGGATTACTACCAAAAGAGCTAAAATAACCCACATTTTGCCATAAAAACTATTGTAATCACGATACATTGAGTTCATCATAAGTACCTTTACAAGGGTATTGGCGTTATGTGATATCTTCTATGCTCACTTTGTATATTTCAAATGCAGCGGATTATCTAAAATTACAACAACTCTTTCATCTTTCTCGAAATCACCAGTTTTGATTATACGTATGACTCTTGCATTTCCTTCCATACAGGCAGATAAATCCCCCTCACCTGGTAAATGTATCTTCAACTCCAGCGGCTGGCCTGTAAAATAGTTCCCAACCTGGTTGGGTATAAATGACCCCCCCCCGCCCGAGATATCTTTCAACATTGTTTTTTCAAGGAATTTTCTTCCTTCGTTGTCTGTGCCGATTACTTCAATCTCAGATTCTATTGGAAAGCGATCAAAGTCCCTTTTGTCGGAATGAGAATTCATTTTTTTCAAATGCCCTTTTGATTTGACTTTTTGTATTTAAATGCCGACTCTTTCACTAAAAGCGAAAAATATACATATTTATTACAAAGATAACCATAATATTTTTTTATTAAAAAATAGCTACACCATTAATAGTATGTAATAATTTGTTTTTTATTTATTTCTATGCATTTCAAAGGCTATCGTTATTTAATGGAAGTGCTTTTTGTTTCTGTATATATTCCTGCGTTTCGCGTAATGGTATATACCGGTTTCAATAGTATTAATGATACATGTCACACAAGAAAAAATATTAGTGAAAATAAAACACATATTATTTATGAGAATTTTATTCGAAATTGATCGCCTTTCAAAAAAATCCCAACAATTATTGGAACAAAAATAGTATGCCTTTTTTACATGTTTATCTTGGAAGAAGCTTAATTTCTTTTTACATTATAAACCTGTCATTTTAAAACTTGAAAAATAAATCGCCTACAGACAAAAGCATATGTGATGAAATCATTTTTCTTTTTAATGTTCTTTAATTTATTTTTTGTTTTTTCTGCCCATGCCCTCAATTTGGAAAGTGCTACCGCACCGTTCTTAGCACTAGACACTTCCTCGCTGAAACAACGCAGTTACCCCATCGCTTCACCATTGCAGGGCGGACCTGTGCGAGTTCTCTTTTTTGGTGATCGGAGGGAAACCGGTTTTGCTGTCAAAGAGATCTGCTCACGCCTTGATTGTGATGTGGAAATGATGCTTACCTCCGGGCGCACCCGGATAGGAACCGATGAACCGTGGATTGACTTTCGCTCTTCATCCCTTACTGACAGTGCCTTGACTGCCAGGTTCACCTCCCTCCTGAAAAAGGATTGGAACGTAATCTGGCTTGATTTTGAATTTGGATCGCTCAGCGAGACGGTAAGGAATGAGATTCTTGGTCGTGTACGGAACGGCTCCGGTCTCCTTTATATTGGAAAAAATGCTGATTTACGCTCTTTTCTATCCGGCGGTAAATTCGATGAAAAACTCCTTGATACTGTTTCCTTTGGCGGCTCGCTAAAACCCGAATATGGAGGTTACATAGGAAAAGGTATCGTATTTGTTCTCCCGTCGATTGATGCCGCTGTCACCGGTCAGGATATAGGGGATTATTTTTCACAGGCGATTCATTCAATAATGCTTGCCGCAAGATGCAAGAGTAATTTGAGAGTGCTCGGCAGAGAGAAACCGTCAAGGAATCTTGAACTGGAATCATTATCGATCATGAATTTCAGTATTGAGATGGTCAATTCGGGAAAAACCGGTCCTCATGATGTAATTATTCGCTACAGGGACACGAATGGAAAGACAGCTTACGAATCGCACAGCACCTATGCCATCAAAAACGGTAAAACGTATCTCCGGATCAGATATCCGATGCTGCCGCTTGGAAGATATTCGCTGGATATATCTGTTTTTGAAGGTAATAATGTCGCCGCCCTTATCGGAACATCTATTAATGTCGGCTCTGAGGAGATGATCTCTGATATAGCCATATGGAATCAGGGAGTGTCGGAGGATCAGTATATAAGCGGGAGTATAAAATCCGCCCGGGAAATCAAAGAAGGCATAAACGTGATAGCGGAACTGCTGGATCAATGGGGGGGACAGATCGGTTTTTCTAAATTACAGACTGTTGCCGGCCGGAAGAGTGTTGATTTCACGTTCAAGGTTTCACGGTTGTCCAGAGGGGCGCTGACATTAAGGGTAACGTTCTATAAAAACAATGCAATTTACCAGGTGATCGAAAAAACTATACTTGCAAAACACGAATATAATCCCGGGGAATTCTCCTTTATCGTTGCCGGGGATCGTTCATTTCATCCCTGGGAAATTTCAGGATACGACCGTTTGATAAAAGAGGGCGCCACCGGGTTCGTCTGGAATGTGACCTCCGCCGATCCTGGCTCATTCTATAAAACAGCCGAGACAATTTCACGACAGGGGGTTTCCGTTATTCCTCTGTTCGATGCATCGGATCTTTTAGCCAATAAAACAGCCGGCTCCGAGAAAATTATTGCAGGGAAGGGGCAAAAAAAGATTAGTAGTGCCGCAGTTATGGATACTCTCCGTAATCTGGATACTCCCGCTTTCTGGTTTAACGCCTCATATTCTGATTCTGCCGGTTTTGACGGTGTCCGTTTTTCGACACTTTCTGAAGCGAAAAAAACCGGTGATTTTGGAAAATGGTTTATTTCAGAACAACGGCGAATGAACGTTTCTCTTCAGGGTGCAGGAGAAATCGCACAAATGGCAGTTGGCGCCGATTCCAGTGTAAAGACAGGCATCTCCGGATATTCACCGTATCTCGATGCATTCAAAGGAATAAAAAGTCAAACCAACCCTGAAGGATCTCCCGGATTTTCCATGTATCCCCAGGAAAGCGGGATATGTTTTTCAGGAGACAGCGGGTTTTTTCTCTCCCTGTCCTTATGGAAACAGCCTGGCGGTCTGCATGGTCTTATCACCGGGGGCGAGAGTTTCAGGCGAGGGAATGAAGCGCTGCTCCGGGCAGTTCCCTGGCAGAGTTTGTTTCTCGGCCTTAACAGCATATTTTGGTCGGACGGATTCGAAGGAACCAAAGCCGCGCTTGCTCCGGGGATGACCGTTTCCCCGGCCTTTTCTGTAGTTGCGGAAGAAACACGGGAAATCATGGGCGGCATTGACCGGCTCCTTTTAGGCGCCAATAGGCGGACTGACGGTATTGCAATTGTATACAGCCCCAATTCCATTCTTTCGGCTTTTGCTACCGATGTATCCGGTTCTCATGCTTCAAACTGGGAAGAAATGTACAAAGGGAAGTATGAAAGATCGGAATCCGGAAAGACAGCTGAAACAGGCGTTCCTTTACAGCAGGCAAATTCAGTTTTATTATCGGCGCACTCATTTCTCCAGGTATGTATGGACGTCGGTTACAATCCTGCTGTAATATCTGAAGATCAGATTAATACCGTCTGGCTCCGTGAGAACGGATTCCGTGTACTATTTCTCCCCTATATGCAGTCGATAAGCGATGAGACCGCCGCTCGGATTGAGGATTTTGCCCGAAACGGAGGAACTGTTATCGCCGATGTTCGTACCGGTATCATGGATGAAAATCTTGCCATAAGGAAAGCCGGAAAGTTGGACTCTCTCTTTGGTGTCGCCCGGATTCCCGAATGGAAACCAAAGGAAATCGAAGGTGCTTTTTCGGTGAATGGCGCTGTTGAAGGTTTTCCATCTAATTTCAAAATAGATTCCTGCTGGGGTGAATCCGATCTCACTCTGACTGGAGGGGCAAAAGTGCTCGGTACAATTTCCGGAGCTCCTGCGCTGATTGTCAATGCTGTTTCCAGCGGCAAAGCAATGCTTTTGAACGTGGGTATGGAAACCTATGAGCGGTTAAGGTTGAAAGGAGAGGAGTCTGCCATTCGTACCCTTGTTTCCTGGTGTATGGAGAACGGAGGTATCGATAAGCCTGCGATATCGGTCAATGACAGCACCGGGGGACACGTCAGCCGGATACAATCAACCCTTTTTAAAGATGGAACTGCTTGGTATATCGGATTGATTATGGATCCAGGGAATCCTGATAAGACGGCCAGTCTCAGTCAAACCTGTCGTGTCGGGACAGATAATCTGATAAAATCAGCGTATGTGTATGATGTCCGCCGAGGGGTTTTTCTGGGAGGGGGAAAATCTTTTTCTACAAATCTTCGTCCCGGGGAGGCGAAACTTTTTGCCCTGTTGCCCTATCGTGTCCAGGATGTGGATATAAAGATAGAAAAAAATGTTGTAAATCCCGGCGGGAGCATCAAGTATCGAGTTTCAATCCCCCCGCAGGGAGCCGATACAAAAATAGGCCGTCATGTATTCAAAATTTCCATTTTCGAACCTGATGGGAGTGAACGGAAATTCTTTTCAGATATACTTGTTCCCCAGGAAGGGAGAGGCTCGGGAACATTTGAAATTCTTCCCGGCGACCCTTCCGGAAAATGGAGATTGAAAGTAAAAGATGTAGCTACAGGGAAAAGCGCCGAGGCAATTTTTATGGTAATGCCGCCAAACAAATAAAGATGAATGGAGCAAAAGACAATATTCAATCTGGAAAATATTTTGTTTAAATAAAAAGTTGTCATGAACCTGGAATAATTCTGACTAACTGAATGGGAGCTTTAGAAAAAGCTCCCATTAAAATTACACAGTCCCTCTTTTTAAATCTCTTGGGATTCAATTACAAACCGTTTGCCGCGGGAATCTTCATTCTATAGCATAATCAAAAACTGTCCTTATGACATTATCGGGTCCCTGTGTGCCGCTGAACATCATGTCATACTCCCAGTTTTTACTTGCTGCATCATATATCTTAATGATTTTACCCTTGTAAATTACCGAAAACTTGAGAGTAACCTCGGTTCCAGGTTCGAAATATTTCTTTTTATAAAAATCTACAAGGGTTGTTATTTTTTCGTTATTATCTTTGGAACTCAGATAATCTTCTATGCGGTCGGTAAATACAAGGCCTGTTTTGCCAATCGGAAACATTGTTGTATCAAACGTGATGTCACTGTCCTCGGCAGTTTTTCCAGCTTTAATTTCAGCTGCGAGATAGTGACAACCGTTGACAAACATGGAGCGGTTTCCTGATTTTGTGAGTTTTTCTACCGCATAGTCATGAAAACCTTGAGAAATTTTACCGGTAAACTGAACCAGAGTATTTCCCAGATTATCCTTTTCCTGCAATTCTGTCCATGTGCCGTTTTCAAAGGTTTTCGCAAATGCCTCACCATAGGTTATTTTATCGGTTTTGTTTCTTTTACCGTTCTTAACCTTATCTGTATTGTTTCCGCAGCCGCTGATCATAAGAATTAACAGTGAGGCGACAAGGATACATACAATATTCCTGCTTGACATATCTGCTCCTTTTCTGAAAGATGAAAGTCTGTCATACCGTTTGAAAAACCGGCAATTATTTGATATAACTAAGTTCATCCAAATTGAATATATCAATGCGCCATTCAGCATCATGCATAATGTATGAAATAAACGATTGGAATCAAATATTATTCTTGAGATGTTTCCCATTCAAATCAATCACGCACCATACTTTGAAAGCCTTTCCGCAGAGGCAAGCAGTTCGTTCATAAGATATTGCGCCTCGAACCTTCCCAGCCCTCCACAGACGGCTTCCGATTCATTAAATGCATTCACTTTGTCGGGCCGTATATACTTTCCTGCCATGACAACCGGAACAGGATGCCATGAATGTGCTTTGTATACAGCCGGGGTCGAATGATCACCAGTTACAGCGATTACGTCAGGATGAAGATCGAGAATACAGGGCAGCGCTTTATCTACTTCTTCGATCCCTGCGACTTTACGGTCGAAATCTCCATCCTCACCTGCCGAGTCGGTATGTTTATAATGAACGAAGAAATAATCATGATCAGGCCAGGCTTTACACAGCACATCCAATTCGGTGGTAAAATTTGTTATTCCCTCACGGTAAATCTGCATGCCGACAAATTTGGCAAGCCCGCGGTACATCGGGTAAAGCGCGATGCAGGCTGGATTGAGACCGTATAATTCCTGAAAAGTGGAAATCTCGGGGTAATTGCACCAGCCGCGGGTGAGAATTCCATTGGCAGGATGATCATCTTTCAGCACTTCGAAAACCTGCTCCAGCCAAAGGTTTGCGATGGCTGCCATCTCAAGGGATTTTCCGCCGTCTGTTGTATCCGCTTTAAGAGGCGGAACACCGAGTAGTTGCGGATCTGTTTCGCTGATGTTTCCGATAAGGCCGGGTTTACGAAAAATAACTACTCCGCGGTGTTCACGAACTGTCTCTACAAAGATGTCTACTCCGGGAATAGAAATCTTCCGCATTTTTTCCACAAGTTTTCTGTTGATATCGGTGGAAATACGACCTGCGCGGCGGTCGGTGATATT
>JBAYHX010000095.1:0-9528 GCA_041665965.1 Candidatus Latescibacterota bacterium | reverse complement strand
TTTCAAAAAGATGCACTTCGTTTTCAAAAAGATGCACTTCGTTTTCAAAAAGATGCACTTCGTTTTCAAAAAGATGCACTTCGTTTTCAAAAAGATGCACTTCGTTTTCAAAAAGATGCACTTCGTTTTCAAATCTTTAAGGCGGCTGCGGCCGCCTTTTTTTATCCCCTGAGAAGTTTTTCAGCCTCCCGGGCAAACCGAATTCTTGTATCGCCGCCAAGATGGAAAATTTCAGATTCAGGATTGCGGTTTTCGATTATCGCAACTTTCGCTCCCGGAGTCATAAGGACTGAATGCCATGTTTTACGATGAATGTTGATGCATACCCCTTGCTCCAAGGGAAAAAAGGTAAAATTCTCCGGTTCAGCGTAAGGTGCAGCAGCTATACAGGCTTTTCCCATGATCAGGATAAATGTTTCATCTGTGTTCGGATGACTTCCAAAAAATAAAACCTCTTGCGGATCGGATGCTGGTCCGGCGTTGTTTACTGCCACAATCCAGCTTTCTGCCGAATCGATACAGATACCATAGCCCTCCTGATCGCGGCCTTTTACTGTCACTATTTTTTCCGGCATGTTTACCCTCCGAATTTCATTTTTTTAGATTTTCAAAAAGATCAGTTCCAGGCGACTATAGAAAAAATTTTTCCCCACGCTCTCCATAATGTACAATGTACACAATTTCTTATAATAATCGAAATCCCTTTCCGAAGAATATTAAAAAAGAACTGTTTACCCTTTTGTCCATTTATCAGAACTGTCCTTATTCTTTGCAAAACCAATGTTTTAATCCCCGGAGGCTGATATTTAAAACGTACCTGCTATGTATCATTTAAAGAATAACATGATGTACTATCGCTATCAAAAAATATCCCATACTTGCCCGAAATTTTATACCCGTAAATCTTATACCCCATTTTCACCAGTAATTTCTGTATTTCCAAGTATCATTAAGCCTTGCACCCCACAATTGAATCTGTTATTTTATGGTGTGGACATGTAACTATTTTTATAGGAAATTTATATGAATAGAACTGTAAGAGTTGGACTTATCGGTTTTGGAACTATCGGTACAGGAGTAGCCTCTCTTCTCTTGAGCAAGAAGAAACCATTTTTGAGAGGACGTAGTTTCAACCTCAAACTGGTGAAAATTGCCGATCTCGATATCGTCCATGACCGCGGGATCACGATCCCGGACGGAATATTGACCACAGATGTGCACGAAGTACTTGATAATCCGGACATCGATATTGTAATAGAATTGATCGGCGGATGTGAACCTGCCCGAACATTTACACTCCGTGCATTTGCAAACGGGAAAAGTGTTATTACTGCAAACAAGGCTCTTATTGCAAAGCATGGGAGCGAGTTGTTCGATGCCGCGCTCAAAGCTGATGTTTCTTACATGTTCGAAGCTTCGGTCGGAGGAGGAATCCCGATTATCCGAGGAATCGTTGACGGCCTTAATGCCAACGTCATTCAGAGTATCTACGGAATCCTGAACGGGACCACCAATTACATTCTCACAGGGATGGCGCGTGATGGCTCCGATTACAGTGAGGTGCTTGCAAAAGCACAGAAACTCGGCTATGCAGAAGCGGACCCCACCTCAGATGTATCCGGAACAGATGCGCTCAACAAGATTGTGATCCTTGCAAGGCTTGCATTCGGAATTGAACTTTCTCCGCAGGATATATTTTGTGAGGGCATTGAAAATGTGAGCATTCAGGATATCGAGTACGCGTACGATCTTGGGTATAGCATCAAATTGCTGGCTATAGCCAAACGTCACAAAGACGGCCGGGTAGAAGTGCGTGTTCATCCGACACTTGTTTCAACAGAATCGATTATGGCGTATGTTGAGGATGAGTTTAACGCTGTCGAAATTTACGGCGATGCTGTAGGAAGGGAAATCTTTTATGGTAAGGGAGCGGGCAGAATGCCGACAGCCTCTGCTGTAGTTTCCGATACCACTGATGTCGCCGAAAGACTTCTTACCGGGGCTCCGACAAATGTCAGCCGGATCATTCTGAACGATCACGGCCCCGAACTGGTGGATATGGCAGATTTAAAACTGCGCTATTACCTGCATTTCACTGTTCGCGACAAACCGGGAGTCCTCGCAAGCATCACCAGAATATTCGCCGACCAGAACATATCGATCGAATCTGTCATCCAGATAGGAACCGCTGATGGCGACTATATTCCCATTGTCATCATGACCCATGAGGCCCGCGAGGGTGACATGGGGAAGGCAATGAAACAGTTCACCGACCTTGAAGCTGCAAAGGGGAGAATAAAGCTCATCAGAGTGGAAGATATTTAAAAAGATTAAAAGAAGGAATCAGGAGACAGAAGTCAGGATAATCAAAATGATTATGACTGAAAAAATATTTTTTCAAACAATGAATCTTGTCTGTTCATAGCTGATTTTAGTTTCTGATTTTCGTACTTAACCGATATACTCTTTGGAGAATTCTTAATGTCATATCAGGGAGTAATAAACCGTTACAGAGAATTCCTTCCGGTAACTGACGATACGCCGATCATCACTCTTTTGGAAGGAAACACTCCGCTTATCCGGGCGATGAATATTCCGGGGGTTATCGGACTTGCGGCAGAAATCTATTTCAAATATGAAGGCCTCAATCCGACAGGATCGTTTAAAGACCGCGGGATGTGCATGGCAGTATCAAAAGCAGCCGAAAAAGGCTCGAAAGTGATCATGTGCGCCTCCACAGGCAATACTTCCGCATCTGCGGCGGCATATGCGGCGAGAGAGAACATGAAGTGTATCGTTCTGGTCGAGGGCGGCGGAATTGCATTGGGCAAGCTTGCCCAGGCTATGATTCAGGGGGCGACGGTTGTTGAAATCGATGGTAATTTCGATCACGCATTGAGACTTGTTCGTGATATAACTGAGCTGTATCCTATCACGCTGGTGAATTCGGTAAATCCTTACCGTATCCAGGGGCAGAAAACCGCTTCCTTTGAAATAATTGAACAGCTTGGAAAAGCGCCGGATTATCATTTCCTTCCTGTAGGCAATGCGGGAAATATTACTGCTTACTGGATGGGATATAAGGAATACCGGGCTTGCGGAAAAAGCACGGGGCTTCCCAAAATGATGGGCTGGCAGGCCGAGGGAGCTGCTCCGATCGTTCGCGGCGAACCTGTCGAACACCCCAAAACCATAGCGACTGCCATCAAAATCGGCAATCCGGCCTCCTGGAAATTTGCCGTGGAAGCCCGTGATGAATCCGGAGGGATGATAGACATGGTCAGCGATGAAGAGATTCTGGAAGCCTATTCGCTTCTTGCCTCAAAGGAGGGAATATTCGCCGAGCCGGCCAGCGCAGCTTCACTTGCGGGGGTGATCAAATCCCATAAGCGCGGGGTATTTAAGGGAGGTGAGACGATTGTCTGTACGCTCACCGGGCATGGTCTCAAGGACCCTGACCGTGCGGTGCAGTATGCTCGTCCGCCGCTCAAAGTAAAAGCTGATATGAACAGTGTCATGAACGTCTTGAAAATCTAAAAAACAGAAAGGCGGGAATCATGAAAGAAGAACTTAAAAAAAAATTTGGGGATGATTATCTGACTTTTATTTCCATCGCTGTGGGTTCTGTGGCTCTTATCGCTGCGGCAGTTTGGATAATAACAACAATAGTCAGAAAAAGGAAAATTGCATCAGAAGATACACAGGAAAAATCGTGATATTTTTTAAAATAGGAGTGGAATAGTGAAAGAGAAATCGAAAGGGAAATTCAGGTTCACTACTCTGGGCATTGCGCTTGGTATAATCGTAGTGGTTCTCTCTGTCGTTTGGGTGACAATAATTAATCTGTGTGATGATGATCCCGGCGCCAATGACATAACATGGGTAGGTTGAAATGAAATTCCTGGTTTTAGTCGGTGACGGGATGGGTGACTATCCCCGCGCCGATCTTGGGGGTAAAACAGTTCTGGAGGCGGCATCCATACCCAATATGAACTGGATAGCAAAGAATGGCCGCGGAGGTCTGGCTCAAACGATACCCCCGCAGATGCATCCGGGAAGTGATGTCGCCAACATGGAGCTTATGGGATATGACACCGTCGAGCAGTTTACGGGAAGAGGTGTATTTGAAGCTCTGAGTATGGGCTGCACCCTCCGTAAAAATGATGTGGCCTTTCGAGTAAACACGGTGACCCTGGAAAACGGCCGCATGAAAGACTACGCCGCAGGGCATATCACTACTCAGGAATCGGCAGAGATCATGAAAATTATCGATGAAAATCTCGGCACCGAAGCGATCAGGTTTTATCCCGGGGTTTCCTATCGTAATCTCATGCTTTGGAGCGGCGGGTCTGCTTCCATGAACACTGTCCCTCCCCATGATATTATCGGGCAGGAATATGAACCTTACCTGCCAAAGGGCGAAGGCGCCGAAGAGATCCTGTCTATAATGGAGCGGTCGAAGCCGCTTTTAGAGAACACTCTGGTGAACAGAAAGCGGATAGCGTCGGGAAAGAATCCCGCAAATTCACTCTGGTTATGGGGACAGGGGAAAAACCTTGAACTTGCGACCATTGAAGAAAAATATGGACTTTCCGGCGGTGTGATCAGCGCTGTTGACCTGATAAAGGGGATTGGTATCGCAGCAGGATTGAAACCGGTATTCGTACCCGGCGCGACCGGATATATCGACACAAATTACCGCGGCAAAGCCGAAGCGGCGCTTAGTTCGATTGAAACCATGGATTTCATGTATGTCCATGTGGAGGCGCCGGACGAGGCGGGGCACAGCGGAAATAAAGAAATAAAACTGAAAGCTGTTGAGGATTTTGACCGGGAGGTGGTCGGCCCTGTTCTCCAGAAGGTCAGGGAAAGCAGCAATCTTGCTGTACTGGTGACCTGCGACCACTTTACTCCTCTGGAAAAACGCACACATACCCGTGAACCCGTTCCCTTTGCCTATTATGGCCCTGAAATCAGCCGTGACGGGATGGAATTATTTTCCGAAACCGAAGCCGTTCGCGGCGCGGCAAACATCATTAAAGGCCATGAACTTCTGAATCTGTTTATCGGAGAATTTATTACCTTATGAGACCGCTTATTGTGCAGAAATTCGGCGGGAGTTCAGTCGCTGATGCCGAAAAAATAAAGAAAGTTGCTTCGCGAGTCATTGCAAAAAAAGATCTTGGATACGACGTAGTAGTTGTTGTTTCCGCTATGGGAGACACGACAGATCATCTGGTAGACATTGCAAAATCTGTTTCCGACAATCCCCCTGACCGTGAAATGGATATGCTTATGTCCAGCGGGGAGCAGATTTCGATGGCGGTGCTTTCCATGGCTATTCAGGCGATGGGCTATGACGCCATTTCGCTCACCGGGCCTCAGGCTGAGATCCTTACCGATTCTTCTCACCGTCGGGCGCGGATAATGGATATAAAAGCAACCAGGGTCCGTCAGGAACTGGAGAAAGGCCGTATCGTAATTGTCGCCGGTTTTCAGGGAATCAGCGATGAATTGGAGATAACCACCCTTGGAAGGGGGGGATCGGACACCACCGCTGTTGCGCTTGCATATGCATTAAAAGCGGACATATGTGAAATACTCACCGATGTGCCGGGAGTTTTCACCGCAGATCCAAGGATTGTAAAAAATGCGCGAAAATTGGACGAAATCAGTTTCGAGGAGATGCTCGAACTTGCCAGTATGGGCGCAAAAGTGTTAAATACACGTTCGGTGGAACTCGCCGGAAAGTATGGGGTTGTTATGAAAGTCGGTCTTGCTCATGAAGATACACCGGGGACTATTATTAAGAAGGAGGACAGTTCCATGGAGCAGGTGCTTGTGCGGGGTGTTGCGCATGACCTGGATCAAGTGAAAATGACAGTACGCCGGGTTCCGGATAAACCAGGAATTGCAGCGAAGATTTTTTCAACGCTGGCGGAAAAGGGAATCAATGTGGACATGATTGTTCAAAATGTCAGCGAAGATGGATATACAGATCTTTCCTTTACCGTGGCCACTGTTGATATAGAAAAAGTCTCGCCTATCGGCGAGTTGATAAAAGCTGTGGTGGGAGCTGAAAAAGTCACTCTCGACAACAACATAGCAAAGGTCAGTGTGGTAGGCGAAGGAATGCGCTCCCATCCCGGAGTGGCGCTGAAAGTTTTTCAAACTTTCGGCGATAAAGGAATCAACATTAAGATGATCAGCACTTCCGAGATCAAAATCTCGGTGATTGTGGACAAGGATCGCGCCAATGATGCGGTCATAGCTCTCCATGACGCCTTTGACCTGGGAAACGACAGGGGGAATACGAATGGGTTTTAAAGTATGTGTAGCAGGCGCCACTGGTAATGTTGGGCGGACGATGATACAGATTCTGGAGGAAAGAAATTTCCCCGTCGACCGTCTGCGGCTTCTGGCTTCCTCACGGAGTGTGGGCAAAAAGCTGACTTTCCGCGGCCAGGAGATTGCAGTTGAGGAACTGACTCTGAGTTCTTTTGAAAAGGGCGAGATAGTGCTCAGCTCTCCGGGGGGTTCGGTTTCAAAATGGTACGCTCCCTCTGCGGCAAAGGCTGGCGCACTGGTTATCGACAACACCAGCGCATTCCGGATGGAGAAGAATGTTCCTTTGGTTGTTCCCGAGGTCAATCCCCAGGAGGCTTTCAACCACGAGGGAATCATCGCGAACCCGAATTGTTCCACCATCCAGATGGTAGTGGTGATGAAACCGCTTCATGATGCCGCCCGGATAGAACGGGTAGTAGTCTCCACCTATCAGGCGGTATCGGGCGCAGGAATTGCCGCTATCACGGAGCTCGCTGATCAGTCAAAGGCGATCCTTGAAAACCGTGAATATGCACCGAAGGTGTTTCCTCATCAGATTGCTTTTAACTGCATCCCTCAGATTCCGCAGAAAAATGCTTTCGGACAGAATTTCTATTCGGAAGAAGAAATTAAGATGGTTAATGAGACAAAAAAGATCATGAAGGATGATTCCATACGGGTGACCGCAACAACAGTCCGTGTTCCTGTTTTCACTGGGCACTCCGAGTCGGTAAATATTGAAACGAGCAGGAAGCTGACCCGTGAACAGGCGATCGATATTCTTTCGAAAGCCCCGGGAGTGACTGTGATGGATGATCCCGCTGCGCAGATCTATCCGCTCGCTTCTATTGCCGAAGGCAAAAATACCACTTTTGTGGGCAGGATTCGGGAGGATATTTCTCACAAGAGCGCTCTCGATATGTGGATTGTTTCTGACAATTTACGGAAAGGGGCAGCCCTGAATGCTGTACAAATAGCGGAATTGTTCATAAAATGATTGTGTATCGTTTACAAAATGAATATCATTCTTCCACATTCATTTTTTAAAAGCGATCATGACCGTTTTCTGAGTCGGCATTCATAAAATAATTCGGTCCCATAGAGAAATAAGTGGCGGAATAATTGGTTTATGGTTTTTGCCTGAAGTGTTGGATATAGAGTATGGCTGTATCCTGATACTTTCCTAATCTCTCTAAAAACGGAGGAGTGAGGAGTAATGAGGGTCACATTCTGGGGAACGAGAGGCTCTCTCCCCTCTCCGATGAACGCGGCTGAATTACGAAGGAAGGTTAAATATCTTCTTATGAACGCCCGATCGGTCGATCTGGCCAACGAAACCGCTGTAGAGAGATATCTGGATCAACTTGCTTTCCCCCATGCGATGACATTCGGCGGAGATACTCCCTGTGTGGAGGTTTGTGAGGGTAATAACCGTTTGATCCTCGACTGCGGGACAGGGCTCCGTTCTCTCGGGAATCGGATCATGCAGGAGGATTCCACCGGTCGTATCGATATCCTTCAAACCCACGTCCACTGGGACCATATTATGGGATTTCCCTTTTTTGAACCGGCTCTTTCCGGAAAAGCGGAAATTCACATCCATGGCGTTCATCCCAATCTCCGGCAGCGTTTTGAAGCGCAGATGGACCATATTCATTTCCCCATCGCCATTGAGGAAATGGGTTCCCCTGTATATTTTCACGAAATAAAATGTGAAGAAGAGATAACGATAGGCAGTTTTACTATCCGAAACAAAGCCCTCCACCATCCGGGGGGCTCCTATTCTTATCGAATTTCTGCCGGGGGAAAGAGCATTGTTCTTGCTACCGACGGCGAATATACCTATCCCGGAAATTCCGGATATACTCCTTATGTGGATTTCTATAGAGGAACCGATCTGCTTATTTTCGACGCCATGTATGCCACTCTGGAGCAGACAGTGGAAAAAGCAAATTACGGACATTCCACAGCAGTTATCGGGGTTGATATATCCCTGTCCGCACAGGTAAAAAACCTTGTTCTTTTTCATCACAGCCCGGAGTTTGATGATAATCAGATCACCGAATCCTATTTTAAAGCCCAAACATATCTCGACACACGAAAGACTCAGTTTCCGGAAACTGAACTCAACCTTCTTACCTCTTTTGACGGTATGATCATGGATGTTTGAAGTTTAATCTTAGATAAGCCTTTTATTCTTCATAGTATCTCCCTGAATTCTCTATGCGGAAAATCCAGAAAAATTTTGTATATTCATATATTAATGGCACAGGGGTTTTTGCGTCCGTTAAAAGCCTTGTGAAAAACACTTTATTGAATGAAATCCCCGCGACTTCTAAACTCACCTCTTGGTCTCCTCTCTATACTAGAGAGGAGATACCTCGTTGCGAGCCTTCTGGTGCCCCCTCTATAGGATAGAGAGGGGGTGAGGGGGTGAGTTTTCGGTGGAAATAAATAACAGGCATTAAAACTTTTTCACAAGATTTTGATGAGTTCCTTATATCTTACATAAACGAATTTTCGGGTTCTACGGTAATTCAGACTTAATTATCCATACTGGCCTATTTCTTTCACTCCTTATTCAACATGGTTTTGAACTTATAACGGAGGTAATACCATGATAAAGGGCAAACTGGTACTGGTGCTGCACGGTCATCTCCCTTATGTAATCGCTCATGGCAAATGGCCTCATGGAATGGACTGGTTAAACGAGGCTTCTGCAGAAACCTACATCCCGTTTCTGAAAGTAATGGATAAGCTCATCTCCGAAGGAATTTCACCGAAAATCACCATCGGTCTCACTCCTGTACTCTCCGAGATGCTTGCCGATGAAGTGTTCAAGGAGGAATTCCAGAGCTATCTCAACACCAAAGTCGAGGCGGCGCAGATTGACGCAAAAGAATTTTCCCTGATCGGAGATACCGGCCGGTATGAACTCGCTCTTCTCTGGGAGAGATATTACAGCGATATCAGAACTTATTTTAATGATGTGCTGAAAAGGGATATCATCAGCGCTTACCGGAAAATGCAGGATGACGGGCATATCGAGATAATCACCTGCGCCGCAACCCATGGATATCTTCCGCTCCTGGGCGAGGATACCGCAGTACAGGCGCAGATAAAGCTGGGAGTCGCCACCTATAAAAAGCATTTCGGCCGTCAGCCGCGCGGCATCTGGCTTCCCGAATGCGCGTACCGTCC